>JAGVII010000098.1 GCA_020056155.1 Afipia sp. | reverse complement strand
GTTGATGGTGGTCAGGCCGGGGTTGATCGCTTCGCCGAGTTCGTGGTTGTCGATGCCGCAGATCGAGAGTTGGCGGGGCACCTTCAGGCCCATGCGCTGGGCCTCGAGCAGGGCGCCCGTGGCGAGCAAGGTCCGCAGGGCAAGCCCGGACCTGTCGGCGCGCAAGGCCCGCGCGGCGAACAGGGGCCGCCCGGCCGCCTGCCCTCCTTCGAGGAAATTCTTCCGTGGCTGGAGACGATCTTCGATGCCTGGGAAGAGCATCGCAGCAAGCGCGAACGCGAAGCGAAGGAGCGCGAGGCGAAAGAGCGCGAAGAGCAGGAAGCCGCTGCCCGCCACGCCGCGGCCATTGCCGCCGCCGCAACCGCCGCGCAAGACGATCACAGCGATGATGACGACGATCATCACAAGAAGAAAAAGAAACATCGCAAGGACAAGAAGTAGCGGCTTGCGAAGCGGGTGCGATATCGCCGCGAGCCGCCTGCCCTGCCGACAGACAGAACCCGGATGGCGCGATGCGCGATCCGGGTTTCTGCTTCGTGACTGGTTTTTCGCGTCGTGACTACTTCAGCGTAATCGCGAGTCCGCTGAGGTCCGCGTTGGCCATCAGTCCGGTTTGGCGGCCGGAGAGTTCGAGCACGGCGCCCTTCTGGTTGGTCAGCACGATCGCGCGCGCGCCGCGGCCGACCGCGATACCCGCGCCCGCCGCGCCGTAGACACCGGCGACATCCGACGGCCGGTTGATGTTGCTGACGCGGCCGCGCAGTACGGTCTTCGATCCGCCGAACACCAGGCCGTAGTCGATGCCGCCGGTGGACAGCGCGTAGCTCCTGCCCCGGAAGTTGAGCGTGCCGCTGCCGCCGGAGCCGCCGATGAACCATCCAGCCTTGTAGATGACAAGCGATACCGTGCCGCTGTCGGCATGAGCCGATGACAGACCGGCTCCTATGAGCGCCGTCACAGCGATCAGCGCAGCGCGAATGGCAGATAGACGCATGATGGAATCTCCGGAGTGATATGAACAGATGGCGTGAAAGGAAGCCGCGATACGCAAAGCCGAATCAACTCTAGCTCATCGCGCGGATTCGGAAAATGCCAATGAAGCAAGTGGAACTCCGGGACCGCGAAATCGATCAACAGATTAGGTGCCGCGGTGCGTATCGCCGCGGCCATTTCTGTTGTTTAATCGATTCGGTTTCACAACAACCAATGGGAGGTTTCTGTGAATCACACCGAATGGGATCTGCACGCCGCCAAATTCGAGTCGCTGGTCTGCGATATCGTCACCGATGAAACGAGCGGCCAGATGCCGCGTTTCGTCGCCGCCGCCTGCCGCTCGCGGAAAAATCTCGAGCTGGTCGATCTCGGCTGCGGGGTCGGCAGCTTCGTCAAGAAGTTCGGACATCGCTTCGAGCGGATCACCGGCATCGATTTCGCGCCGCGCATCGTCGCGCGCGCGAGGAAGCGCTGCGCGGAGATGACGAACGCAAAATGGATGGCGATGGATGTCTGCAAGTCGGCGGACGTGCTCGGAACCGTCGCCGATCTCGCCGTCTGCCTGAATGTCATCACGTCGCCCCGCGCAGCCAAGCGAAACGCGTTGTGGTCGACCTTGGCCGCGGTGACCAAGCCGTCGGCTCATGCGCTGGTGGTGGTGCCGTCGATGGAATCGCAATTGATGGTCAACAAGCTCGGCGCGTCGGCGGACAAGATCAAGGCGGGCGGCCTCGTCAGCCGCGATGGCGTCTGGCAGAAATTCTACGAGCGCGAGGAGCTGACCTCAACCGTGTCCGACAAGGGATTCGAAATCACCCGCATCGCGAAGGTGTACTATCCCTGGTCGGTGGACGGTATGCGCAAGCCGCGCGGCTCAAAGCAGCTGCCGTGGGACTGGGGCTTCCTGGCACAACGCGCGGCCTGACCCCTCACCTCATCCGCCGCGCGGGCATTCCTTGTAGCCGAATTCGTCGATGATCCGCGCGCCGGAGATGGCGCTGAACTCCAGCTTTTCCAGATAGCCCTTGGCGATCACGTATTGCCGCAGCCTGGCGTTGTAGGCGTTCAGCATCCGCTGCGTTGAGCCCGCGTTGATGACGTACCTGTTGGGCCCGCGGCCGTGACCGGCGTGAAACAGCAACCGCGCGCTACGCTCGACGCAGACATTGCGCACGCCGAGAAACAGCGTGCAGTTCGACTGGCAGTGACCGCGGATGCGAAACAGCTCACCGCTGGCGTTGGCCCGGTCGATGGCAGGCTGGAATTTCTCGATCCACCCGCCCATGGCGAAACGATCCGATGTGTCGGCCCGGACAGCGGCCGGGAATATGACAGCCGGCAACACGGCGAGCAGCGCGGCGATACGTTTCATCGAATGCCTCCCGGCGTGGCGGTTCGCAAGTCTGCCGGGCGTAACGTTAACTTCTTATCCGCCGGCGGCAAGGCATTGCGAACGGCGGTGGCCGGACATACGTTTGAATCAGACATTGAACGCCGCCGTTTGAGTCGGCGTCCAACTGCCAGACAGTCAAGAAGTGGATTATGACAATGTTGGCGGAAATTTTTTTACTGAAGCTTGAAGCCCTGATGCGGGTGGCTGCGATCGACCGGCGGGCTGCGTCGAGCGATCCGCGCTTTGTGCCGGTCGCGCTGCCGCAGCATTGAGGGCCCGCGGCTTGCAGCATAAGGGCAGCCTGATGCAGCCGGACGCGGCAGCATGATGTCGCCTTGCCGGTGACAGTCGCTGCGATCAGCCGAACCGCGCCCTGTTCCGCTCCCGCGCCTTTTCCGCCTCGACCTCGCGGTCACGCGCAGGCGCGTGGGTGTGCAGCGATGTGAGCAACTTTCGCGCGCTGGCGGACACTTCGGCGACCGCGCGTTCGAATGCGGCTTCGTTGGCCTTCGACGGCGCGTTGAAGCCGGAAAGCTTGCGCACGAACTGCAGCGCCGAGGCGTGAATCTCGTCCTCGGTCGCGGGCGGCTCGAAGTTGAACAGCGTCTTGATGTTGCGGCACAGGATGCGATCCTTCCCTGGCCCTGCACGGGCTGCCTTTTCTCACCTAATTGCAGACCACAACGCGCGCAAATTTTGGGCGCCCGCTCACGGCAGACTCAATTTCTCCAGTAATCTCCTGCGGTTCCATCGGGTTCCAATTCCCCAATCCCTTGAATGGGTTATTTGGGCAGTTAGGACTTTGTTAACCATATCGGCCCACCCTTTCCGGGGCTGAGATCGGTAACGCAGTCGTCTGCATCACGGGCAGACGTTTGCCGGGAGGTCTCGATGAGCCAGAACACATCGCCATTCACATTCGACCCCTTGCCGAATGCGCCCGCCATGGCGCCGGAGCAGGTGGTTCCGTTGCTGATCGGCGCGACGGTCGGAGAAATCGAACGCGAGCTTGTCCTGCAAACGCTCGCGCGTTGCGACGGCAACCGCACCCGCGCCGCGCGCGTGCTTGGCGTGTCGGTCCGCACACTGCGCAACAAGATCCGGCAGTATTCTGCACAAGGCGCCGAAGTCCCCGCGCATCACTAGGCGTGATCCCGAAAAGTGGGGACCGGTTTCGGAAAGCATGACCTCGGGCCCGACTCGAGGGATCATGCCTAAACGAAAAAAGTTGGACGCCGCGCCATGCGGTTTACCGTTTGATGGGCAATGACGATCAGGTTACGGTTCCATGATCGAGGAACCGACCATGACGCCACCAATGAACCAGGCTTGTACCGTCTTTGCAGCGATCGTGCTTCTCGCCGCCACTCCGTCCGCCGCCAACGCCGCGGGAACGCCGGACCAGCGCCGCGCCTGCCGTCAGGACGCCATGAGAGTCTGCGGCGAGTTCATCCCCGACGTGAAGCGCATCACGGCCTGCATGGAAAAGAACGTCCGGAAGCTCAGCCCGCTCTGCCGCAGGCAGTTCAGATAGGATCGCGGCACGGCCCATGCACATTCCCGCAACGCTGGATCAGGCCCGCAGCACGCTCGCCGTGATGCTCGGCATTGCAGCGACCGAAGGACTGCCCGACACGATCGACCACGAGACTATCGCCGCCGCGACCCGCTACGTCTTTCATCTCGAGCCGCAGTTCGGCCTCGCAGGGCTGACGCCGCTCAGTCCCTATCGGCAGACCGAACTCGCCGCCGATCCTGCGCTTGCCACACAGGCGGTGAGCTTCGCCGCCCTCATGGCGTTTATCGGCGGCACACTGGACCCCGCCAAACTGAGTGCCGTGGTGAAGCTCGCGGACCAACTCGGCGTCCGCGACGACTTCATCAACGATCTGGCGCGGCTAGCGCTGGGCGACATGAAAGAAGCCAAGGCCCACATGATCCACGCCAACCTTGAG
>JAGVII010000498.1 GCA_020056155.1 Afipia sp. | reverse complement strand
GATGAAATTGACTGCCAGCTTCGTCGACTCGGTGACCTCATCCGGCATGCGATCCAGAAACGCAGCGGAGAGCACGTCGATGAGCAGCGACAGATACAGCAGCACCTGGAAATAGAAGATGTTCTTGGGAACGCCGGTGCCGGTATCGTTGATCATTCCTTGGGAAACTCCAGACCCATCTCGCGGTAACGCTCCGGATCGTCGCCCCAGCCGTCCCTGACCTTCACGAACAGAAAGAGATGCACCGGCTGGCCGACAATCTCTGCGATCTCCTTGCGCGAATCCGCACCGATAGCCTTGATCGTCGCCCCGCCCTTGCCGAGCACGATCTTGCGCTGGCTATCGCGCTCCACATAGATCGTCTGCTCGATCCGCACCGACTTGTCCTTGCGATCGGTCCACGAGTCGGTTTCGACCGTGGACTGATACGGCAGTTCCTGATGCAGGTGACGGTAGATTTTCTCGCGCGTGATTTCCGCCGCGAGGTGCCGCAGCGGCGCATCCGACATCTGGTCTTCGGGATAGTGGAAAGGCCCTGCGGGAACGTCCTTCGCCAGCGCGCGGCGCAGGTCGTCAACGCCGTCGCCGGACATCGCCGAAATCATGAAGGTCTGATCGAAGGCGAGCCGCTCATTGGCCTTCATCGCGAGCGTCAGCAGCTTCTCGCGCGGCACCAGATCGATCTTGTTCAGCACCAGAATCTTCGGGTGATTGACGGACGAGAGCCTGGTCAGGATCGCGTCGGCCTCATCGTCAATGCCGGCGCGGGCATCGAGCAGCACGCAGACGAGGTCAGCGTCGTGCGCCCCGCTCCACGCGGTGGATACCATGGCGCGGTCCAGCCGCCGTTTGGGCGCGAAGATACCCGGCGTATCGACGAGAATGATCTGCGCATTGTCCTCGATCACGATGCCGCGGATCAGCGCGCGCGTGGTCTGTACCTTCTTCGAGACGATGGTGACCTTCGAGCCGACCAGGGCGTTGACGAGCGTCGACTTGCCGACGTTCGGCGCACCGATCAGCGCGACGAAGCCGCAGCGCGTCTCGCGGGTTGAATTTTCTTGCAGTTCGTCAGGCATCGTTGCCGCCCGTTACGCCTTCCCGCTTCAGCAGCGCCGTCGCTGCGAGCTTTTCGGCGGCGCGCTTGCTGCCGCCGACACCTTCCGCCGGGGTTAGTCCCGGCAACTCGACCGCCACGCGAAACTGCGGATCGTGATGCGGCCCGGTGCGTTCGACCTCGCGGTAAACCGGCGTCGGCAATCCCTTGCCCTGCGCCCATTCCTGCAGGATCGTTTTCGGATCGCGTAGCGGACGCACCGGCTTGCGCATCCGCTCGGTCCAGTTGCGTTCCACGAACTGGGACGCCGCCGCGTAACCGCCGTCGAGAAACACCGCGCCGATGACGGCTTCGCAAATGTCGCCCAGCACCGAATTGCGCAACCGCGCTCCGGCGCCCGCCCCCACCGATCCGAGCTTGATGGCCTCGTCCAGCCCGAGCGACTTGGCGACATCGGCGCAGGCTTCGCGGCGCACCAGGTCGGCAAGACGCTTCGACAGTTCGCCCTCGTCAGCCTTCGGAAACGCCCGGTAGAGCATATCCGAAACAATGAGGCCGAGCACGTGATCGCCGAGAAACTCCAGCCGCTGATAGCTGTCACCACGCCGAGCGGACTTCAAGGCCGAGACATGGGTGAACGCCGTCGCCAGCAGCGCGGGATCTGCGAACGTATGCCCGATGCGCTGCTCGATGATCTTGGCTGCGGCCTTGGCGCTCGGGCGACGAGCCTTCTTGGCAGGCTTGACCTCTACGGCGCCAGCGCCCGCTGCGTCGTCCGTATTCGGTGGAGTTTTGACGATTGCGGGTTCGCCGCTCATCGCACAATTGAGAAAATGCGATTCCAGCGCACCGAGACCGGCCAGCGCCAGAACTGCCAGGCCTGTTCGCCTTCGGCAATGGAGAAGAAGATCATCTGCGCGCGCCCGATCAGATTTTCGGACGGCACATAACCCACCGCGGACAGGACACGGCTGTCGGTGGAGTTGTCGCGGTTATCGCCCATCATGAAGAAGTGACCGGGCGGCACGGTGTAGACGTTGGTATTGTCGTAGAAGCCGTTGTCGACGCAATCGAGCGACTTGTAGCTCACGCCGTTCGGCAGCGTTTCCTTCCACTGCTTGACCCGCGCCGTTGCGTCGGAGCCGCAGGGATCCTCGCCGACGAAATCCGGCAGCCGTTCGCGCTGCACCGGCTTGTCGTTGATGTAGAGCAGCCCCTCCTTCATCTGGATGCGATCACCGGGCAACCCGATGACGCGCTTGATGTAGTCGGTGGTGTCGTCCTTCGGCAGGCGGAACACGACGATGTCGCCGCGGTTGGGGTCGGAGCCGAAAATGCGGCCGCTGAACAATCGCGGCGACAGCGGGATCGAATAATGGCTGTAGCCGTAAGAATATTTCGAGACGAACAGATAGTCGCCGACCAGCAGCGTCGCCTTCATCGATCCGGACGGAATGTTGAAGGGCTGAAACAGGAAGGTGCGGATGACAAGCGCGATGATGAGCGCGTGAATGACGACGCGGACGGTCTCGCCGACGCCGCCTTCGGATTTGGCCGGTGCTGTCACGCTCATCTGCTCTTTCGAATCCTGATTTTTCATGCCTCGGAACTGGGCCTTTTGTGGCCGCCAGAGGCGAAGACGCCGCCCAAATCACCCGCGCGGGTTTTAGACCGTTGTCGCAGGGCGTGCAATCAACGGGCTCATGAAAACTTGCTAATTGTCTGACAGTTCAGTGAATTTTAGATTTCCGGGGCAGCCGGAACCGGGCTCCGGCGCCGGTCAGGCTTTTGCCGCCGGAACGGCCGAAATGATGACGAATGCCTGAGCCAGCGGCCAGTCATCGGTAATTGTCAGGTCGATCCGCGCCTCATGGCCCGGCGGGGTCAGCGATTCCAGCCGCGCCAGCGCGCCGCCGGTCAGTTTCATGGTCGGGCGCCCCCCCGGCATGTTGACCACTCCCATGTCCCGCCACCACACCCCGCGCCGGATGCCGGTGCCCAGCGCCTTCGAGCAGGCCTCCTTGGCCGCGAATCGCTTGGCGTACGTCGCCCAGATCAGTTTGGGCATCTTGGAGCGGCGCTCGGCCTTGGCTCGCTCCGCCTCGGTGAAAATCCGGTCGATAAAGCGGTCGCCGTGACGTCCGATCACTCTCTCGATCCGTGTGATGTCGATAATGTCCGACCCGATGCCGATGATCATGGGCCTAGTGTCCTGAATCCGAAGTTCGCTTCATTTTGCAGCACCTTCCTTAGCGAACTTCGGATTCGAAAGGACACTTGAAAATATAATTCTAGTGTGGCTTTGGTTCGCAAGTCCGCATCGGGGCATGCGACAAGGACAGCGCGGACTTGCGAACCGCCCCACTAGCGATGCCCCCGCAGCGACTTGCGGCCACGGTCCATCGCCGCGCGCATGTCGCGAACGGTCTGCGGCAGGCCAACGAACATCGCCTCCCCCATCATGAAATGTCCGATGTTGAGTTCGACGATCTGCGGCAGCGCCGAGATGGTCTCAGCGGTCACGTAATCGAGACCGTGCCCGGCATGAACTTCAAGCCCGGCGGACTGCGCAAGCTTCGCGCCTGCGACGATACGCTGCCATTCAGCTTCGGCTTTTGGCTTTTGGCCTTCGGCCACGGCGTCGCACCACGCGCCGACGTGAATTTCGATCACCGGCGATTTCAGTTTTGCCGCCATCTCGATCTGGGCCGGATCGGCGGCGATGAACAGCGAGACGCGGATTCCGGCGTCGCCCAGCCGCGCAATGAACGGACCGAGAGCGTCGCACTGCCCGACCACGTCCAGTCCGCCCTCGGTCGTCACCTCGGTGCGCCGCTCCGGCACGAGACAGGCCGCATGCGGCTTTGTCGCGAGCGCGATTTGCAGCATCTCGGCGGTTGCAGCCATCTCGAAGTTCAACGGCTTGGAGATTTCGGCTTTCAGCCGCGCCATGTCGTCGTCGCGAATATGACGGCGGTCTTCGCGCAGATGCGCCGTAATGCCGTCAGCGCCCGCTTCGATGGCCAGCAGTGCGGCGCGCACCGGGTCCGGCACACGCCCGCCCCGCGCGTTGCGCAGGGTCGCAACGTGATCGACATTGACCCCGAGGCGCAGCGGCGGAATAGCGGGCATGGACAATCCACAGAGCGGTGAAAATTAGCCGTTGATGCGATCGACGCTGGCGACGACCGCCTTGGCGCGAAGCTGAGCGATGATACCGTTCAAATGCTTCAGGTCATAGACCTCAAGATCGATGGTGAGCTCTGTGAAATCCGGTGAGCGGCGGCTCATGCTGATGTTGTCGATATTGCCGTCATGCTCGGCGATCACCGACGCCACCTGGGCGAGGCTGCCCGGTTCGTTCACGTTCTGCACATGCAGGCGTGCCGGAAAACGCCGCGGCGTGGCTTCGTCCGTATCCCAACGGACATCCAGCCACCGTTCTGGCTCTTCCTCGAAATCCTTCAGCGCCGGCGACTGGATCGGATAGATCGTGATCCCCTCGCCCGGCGTGACGATGCCGACAATACGGTCGCCCGGCACAGCGCCGCCGTTCGGTGCGAACTTCACCGGCAGATCGCTGTTGATGCCGCGGATCGGTATCGCGCTCGACGCCTTGGCGTCGCCCACAGGTTTCGGCTTTGCAGCGCCGCTCTTTTTGCCGCTGAGCCGCGCCTCTTCCTTGTAGTCCGGGTACATCGCACGTGCGACGTCCGATGCCTTCATCTCACCGCGGCCGACTGCCGCCATGACGTCATCGATGGAGGAGCGCGCCAGCCGCGGCAACGCACCCTTCAGCTTGTCGTCGGCATAGACGATCTTCGCGCGCATGAACAAGCGCTCGACGATGCGTCGCCCAAGTCCGGCATACTGATCGCGAACGGCCGTGCGGGTGGCGCGGCGGATCGCGGCGCGTGCCTTGCCGGTGACAGCAAGGGACTCCCACGCCGTCGGCGGGGCCGACTGCGCCTGTGAGGTCCGAACCTCGACTTCGTCGCCGTTCTGCAATTCGGATGACAGCGGCGCGAACTTGCCGTTGATCTTGCAGCCGACCGCGCTGTTGCCGACGTCGGTATGCACAGCATAGGCGAAGTCGATCACGTTGGCATGACGCGGCAGCGCGATCAGTTTGCCTTTCGGCGTGAAGCAGAACACCTGATCGTGGAACAGCTCCATCTTGGTGTGTTCGAGGAATTCCTCCGGATTGGCGCTCTCCGAAAGCACTTCGACCGTATGCCGCAGCCACGCGAACGCATTGGATTCGCGCTCGAGACGCTCGGTGGGCGAGCCGACGCCATCCTTGTAGAAGGCATGCGCGGCGATGCCGTACTCGTTGACGCGATCCATTTCCTCGGTGCGGATCTGCAACTCGACGCGCTGCTTGCCGGGACCGATCACGGTGGTGTGGATCGAGCGGTAGTCGTTCTGCTTTGGCGTCGAGATGTAGTCCTTGAAGCGCCCCGGCACCACCGGCCAGGTCGTATGCACGATGCCGACGGTCCGATAGACCTCCGCAATGCTGTTGACGATGATGCGGAATCCGAAAATGTCGGACAACTGCTCGAAGCCGACGGATTTTCGCTCCATCTTCACCCAGATCGAGAAAGGCTGCTTGCGCCGGCCTTTCACGTGCGCGTTGACGCCGTTCTTGGTGAGCTTGGCAGTCAGTTGCGCTTCGATCTCGCCGATCAGGTTGCGGTCGCGCGCTTCCAGCGCATCCAGCCGCTGCACCACCACGGCATGCGCGTCGGGATCGATCACCTTGAACGACAGATCCTCGAGTTCTTCGCGCATTTCCTGCATACCCATGCGGCCCGCGAGCGGCGCATAGATGTCGAGCGTCTCTTCCGCGATCCGGTGTCGCGAGGCCGGCGGGACGAATTCCAGCGTCCGCATGTTGTGCAGCCGGTCGGCGAGTTTCACGAGCAGCACGCGCACGTCGTCGGCGATGGCGAGCAGCAGCTTGCGCAGGTTTTCGGCCTGCTTGGCTTCGCGCGAGACCAGTTCGAGCCGCTTCAGTTTGGTCAGCCCCTCCACCAGCGCGCCGATCTCCGGGCCGAACATCTGGTCGATCTCGGCGCGGGTCGATTCCGTGTCCTCGATGGTGTCGTGAAGCAGCGCCGCGACGATGGTCGCGTCATCCAGTTTCAGGTTGGTGAGGATCGCCGCGACTTCGAGTGGGTGAGAAAAATAGGGATCGCCCGAGGCGCGCTTCTGCTCCCCGTGGGCCATCATGGCGTAGACATAGGCCCGGTTGAGCAGGTCCTCGTCGGTGTTCGGATTATAGGCCCGGACCCGGTCGACCAGGTCGTACTGGCGCATCATTTTGGCCCGGCCGGGCTTTTTGGCCGGTACGGCCGCCGGGGACACAGACGGAACCGCTGCGACCGCTTCGGTCGCCACCTGCATTTGGGGCTGGTTTTGCCGCCCGATCGCCATCCGCTCACTCGCCTCGACTGCCGATTCCGAAAAAGGAACCGTCATTCACACTATCGCCGCTTCAATCACAATCGCAAGGAAGACACTAAAAATGTCAATAAATGCAAAGGCCCGGACAATCCGCCCGGGCCTTTGGGAAAAACAGCGAAGAAAGCTGGAAAGTCGGTCCGGTGAGACGACCTTACTCGTCTTCCTCGGGCTGCTCCTCGGGCGGAGCGAGGCCTTCCAGGCCCTTCAAAAGCTCTTCTTCCGTCATGCGCTCGACCGCGACCTCGGTATCGTCGGCGTCCACGGAGGCTCCGGCGGAACCGATCAGAGGCACCGTATCGGGCTCCGGTTCGTCGACTTCGACGAATTTCTGCAGGGAATGAACGAGTTCTTCACGCAGATCCTCTGGAGAAATGGTCGTATCGGCGATTTCGCGTAGCGAAACTACCGGATTCTTGTCATTATCACGGTCGATGGTCAGGGGCGACCCTGAAGAAATCATCCGCGCACGGTGCGCGGCCAGCAGTACGAGGTCGAAACGGTTGTCGACCTTATCGATACAATCT
>JAGVII010000573.1 GCA_020056155.1 Afipia sp. | reverse complement strand
GTTGACGCTCAGACGGTTATGGACGTGGTGCCAGTGCTCGGGTGCTGCGTCGGCGGGATCAATACCCAATTGCTCGACGTCGTCGATGGCCTGCAAGACACGTTCGACTTTCGGCCATCCAGACAGCGTCAGGAGAATGGCGCCGCCGGGCTCGACCTGCGGGACGGTGGTGCAGCTCTCACCTGCGCCGACAGCGCGAAGAATATCGGCGCGCGATAGCACGGTGCCGAAATCATTGGCCTCCCAGCGGATGACGGCGAAGATGCTGCCGGCTGCAAACGAAATGCGGCGACGGTCGCGGCCGAGCCGCACGCGTGCGACCGGATGCCCGAAGCGCACGCGATGCTCGCTTTGCTTGGCGCGCCAGGTCAATTCGACATGGGTGAGTGCATCTGTTGTGGGGCTGGCGGGCGCGCTCCGCGAGTCATTCGCTGGGTGGCGCGCGACCATGCTGCGATCCGCCCTCATCGCGACCGCCTGCCGGCGAGCGGGCCAACGCCGGCCACCGGCTTTGCGGCATGAACGACGCCCTCGCCCGGATCACTGGTCGAGTTACGCAGGCCGATATCGGCCCAGGCTTGCAGATCCTCCACCGCGTAAACAACGCGGCCACCCAGTTTGCGATAGCGTGGTCCGGTGCCGTGGGTGCGATGCTTTTCAAGCGTTCGTCCGGACAGGCCAAGGAAACGCCCGGCCTCCGTCGTGCGCAGATAACGCTGCTGCGAATTGGCGGGTTTGTCGCTCATGAATCGCGTCCGGTGCGGGTTCGGCCGTCATGGGTGCAGTTGGGTGATTGACGGCGTGACCTGCGCACCATTGCGAATTCAGGAGAGGCACAAGGATGCCGAAGATCGACACGCGATTTGTGACCATCCCTCGAGGAGGTTGACGACACGCGTGATTCCACCTCGATGTGGCGCGGGTCGGACGTCGTGCTGAGGGAATGCTAGCCGCCGGTCAGCAATTCGAGATAGCCACCTTCCATGCGGCGGATACCGTCTTTGACGAGGCGGATGATCTGCGAACGGCGGGATGAGGTCAGCCAGTCGCGGCGGCTTTGCCGACTGACGCCGGCATCGAGCAGGGTTGCGGCAAGTTCGCGGTAGGTCGCATGTTCATGCCAGCCGTCGAGCGCCCGCAGCATCAAGATCAGCCGATGTCGCTGCTGCTCAGTCAGCGGCGATACGATGGGCGCACGTCGCTCCGTCAACCGTTGCCAGAAGCGAAGAACGGATTCCAGGCGCATCGGGACGTGGCTGTCGAGCGGGATGAGTGCTGCGACCTGGCCGGACGGGCTGGCGTCAGGCAGGATCCAAATTCGTCGATCGTCGTGCCGGTCCCGCCAGAGGACGTGACGTCCGTCGGCACGGTCCACGGCAAAACTGGCAGGAGGCAGGTGATCGCAGTGAAGGAGGCTCGGGGCTCCGGGCGGTGATGCCGTGAGCACAATGGCATCCGGGAGCACACTGACGTCCCAGAGGATCAGCGCGTGGTCGCTGCGTTGTTGGGGATCGCACGGGAAAGCTCAGGCCCCAGCGCTGTCCAAGCGCTAAGGCCGCCTCCATTTCACTGGCCGTACCTGTTGCGACGTGTCGGCTCATGATCTCGAAGTCGCCGCGATAACGCCGATTGCGCCGGAGGAATTCCCAGGCAAACCCGGCGCGTTGCACGCGGTCCAGATAGGAAGTCGCATCCTGCGACCGCCACCCCTTGTCGTCAGGCATGCGACCACTCCTGCGGCACTCGGTCCCCAACCGAGGCATGCCCCCTCCAAGGGCGAGTATTCGGAGCGATGAGCAGATCGAGAAGTCTTGCCGGCGCAACCGGTGTTGCGGCGGGCGCGTTGACGAGACGCGATGGAACCGCTGTGACGGCCAAAAAAGACCGTGCTCTCAAATCACTGCGATGGCGGCTTGAGCAAGTCGCGGTAGCCGGTCTCGGTCATCCAGCGTGCCCGTGCAAGATGACTGTCATGCACGCGACGCGCGCGTTGTGGCTCCTGCGCGGCGTCGAGCCCGAAAATCACCTGGACGACCTCGCGCCAGTCGGCACCTTCCTCATCGGCATCGAGCAGCCGCAGGTAGGTTTTGAGATGCCGTTCATCGTAAGGCGTGAGATGCGGCTGGTCCGGGGGGTAATCGTCAAACGCTACATGTGTCATGGTATAGACCCGCGCAGGTCGCTCTCCGCGTATCGGTCTGCAGAACTATGTCGATCTTGCTGCAAAGCGATGACGGTTATTGGACAATTAACAGATTGCCCGCGTTCCTCCATATCCTCCGGCGGTTCGCATCCCGATTGCCCTTGAGTTCGTCCGTCGTTCAACAGGGCTATCAGGGCCGGATTGTCGAGTATACTCCGTAGTGAAATACCCTACAAGACGAACACTTTTCCGATGGAGATTCGGGAGGTGTTCGCACGCAATCTGCGCCGCACCAGGCATGCCAAGGGCTTGTCGCAGGAAGCGCTGGCGTATGAGGCGAATGTCGATCGGACTTACATCAGCTCGCTCGAACGCGGCGTTTACGCCGCCACCATCGACATGGTCGGCAAGCTGGCGGAGGTCTTGGGCGTCGAACCAGATGAGTTGCTTCGGCGCGCGTCGAAGCCGTCGCGCAGCAAGGCTTGAATCGGACCGGCCGGTCGTCTGAGACTTCGGCAGCTTGTTCGCTTACGCACGACAC
>JAGVII010000155.1 GCA_020056155.1 Afipia sp. | reverse complement strand
CCGGTGAATCGATCGTCCTCACGAATTCGCTGGATGGCCAGCCGACTGCGGTCACTTTCGGCCCGATCAAGAACTTTTCCGGTCAGCCGGTCGCGGTGGTCGAGATCGCCCGAAATACCAAGGAGTATCAGGAACTCGCGTACAACTCCGCCAAATGGCTCGCAGCCGGTGCGATTGCCGCCGTCCTGATCGCCGGCCTTATCGCCGCGTGGGTCGGCCGCGGACTGGCGCGCCCGATCGTGGCGCTCGAAGGTGCGATGCGTACGATCACGTCCGGTAAACACGATGTCGTTGTGCCCGGCGGAGACCGCCGCGACGAAATCGGCTCGATGGCGCGCGCGGTCGAAGTGTTCAAGGACAGCCTTGTCGAAACCGCCCGGCTGCGCGCGGCGCAGGAAGACCAGCGCATCGCCTCGGAGACCGAACGCCGCAACACCGTGCTCGCTCTCGCGGAGCGGTTCGAGACCGGCGTCGGCAGCGTCGTGAATGCAGTAGGTGCCGCATCGACCGAGTTGCGCAGCACGGCCGAAAACATGGCCCGCACGGCGGAAGAAGCGACACAGCAGACCGCAACGGTCGCCGATGCATCGGAGGAAGCATCGCAAAATGCCCAGGCCGTTGCCGCCGCGATCGAGGAACTCAACGCCTCGATCAACGAGATTGCCCAGCAGGTCAATGAATCCGCGCAGGTGGCCGGTCAGGCCGCCAAGCAGGCGACCGACACCAATGCGGAAGTTCAGGGGCTTGCACTGGCGGCACAGAAGATCGGCGACGTGGTGAAGCTGATCAGCGAAATCGCCGAACAGACCAACCTGCTCGCGCTCAACGCCACCATCGAAGCGGCGCGCGCGGGTGAAGCCGGACGGGGATTTGCCGTCGTCGCGTCCGAAGTGAAGGCACTGGCAAGCCAGACATCGAAGGCGACCGACGAAATCTCGGCGCAGGTCGGTGCGATCCAGTCCGCGACCCGGACCTCCGCCGAGGCGATCAACGGGATCACCCACACCATCGGCAAGGTCAACGAGATCGCGAGCGCCATTGCATCCGCCGTCGAGGAGCAAGGCGCGGCCACCCGCGAGATCGCCCACAATGTTGCCGAAGCCGCGCGCGGCACCGGCGAAGTCTCGGCGAACATCGTCGGCGTCCGCGATGCCGCCCGCGAAACCGGCGTCGCAGCGGATCAGGTCGTCGCATCGGCAGCCGAGTTGTCCATGAACGGCGAAACACTGAAGGCGCAGGTCGATGCCTTCCTGCGTGAGGTCCGGACGGCATAGGTCCACACCAGAATAGGCTTCGGAATAAGGGCCGCTCCACTCCGGGGCGGCCTTTGTCGTTCCGGCCGCAGATCTGGTGTCGGTCAGCCCGCGCCCTTCATGATCTTGAACACGCCGCTGGCCATCACGACGCAGCGGCCGTCCGCGGTCAGTTCTGTGTTCAGGAAAATCAGCGTGCGGGTGCTGCGCACCACCCGCGGCGTCGAGATCAGGATTTCTCCGATCTTGGCCGCATCGATAAAGTGCGTATCCATCTGGATCGTGACGACGGCGGAAGATCCGCTCCCCGCCCGCGCGGCCATGCCGAGCGAGCGGTCCGCAAGCGTCATCAGCAAGCCACCCTGCACGAAACCGCGCCGGTTCTTGTGCTTGGCCTGCGCGACGATGGCGTATTCGCCCGTCGTGTCGTTGGCGCGATGCCAGAGCGGCCCCACCAGATTGAGAAACCCATCGTCCTCGACGATCGTCCAGCCGTCTTTCGCCAGCTTCGTGGCACCTGCGTCAGTCATCTAGAAGTCCGCCTCGCATCGTCATGGAAGTGCTCAGAACGGGCCGCGGCCTCCTTGGCTTTCGCCGTCAGTTTCACATCCACCGCCCTGTTCAACCGCGGATTTTTGTACCAATCTGCCCCGCGACGCCGCCGGTTCAACCATGTCCGGCACTTGCGCGAAACAAGAAAAAACCGGAGGCAATATGAACGTCCACGCCACACCGAGCACCGCCAAGGAACCTGCAAAGGCAACCCCAGCCCTTCCCTCCGCCAGGCCGGAGACCATCGGTCTTTCCGCATCACGGCTACAGCGGATGCGCGACGCGTTCCAGCGCGAGATCGACAAGGGCACGACGCCCGGCGTCGTGTCGATGGTGGCGCGGCGCGGCCAGATCGGCTGGTTCGAAGCGCAGGGCAAGCAGGACCCCGCCGGCTCTACCGCAATGGCGACCAACAGCATCTTCCGCATTTTCTCGATGACCAAGCCGCTGGTATCGCTCGGCATCATGATCCTGGTCGAAGACGGTCACATCCTGCTCAACGATCCGCTCGCCAAGTACATTCCGGAATTCGGCAGCCAGAAAGTCGGCATCGAGCGCAACGGCGCACTGGAATTCGCGCTGCCGGTCCGGCCGATCACGATTCAGGACCTG
>JAGVII010000378.1 GCA_020056155.1 Afipia sp. | reverse complement strand
CCAAAGCCCTGCGCGCCGCCGGTGACGATGGCGAATCGTCCGCTCAGATCAATCCTGTTCATAGGAGATATCTCCGTTTGTTCGTCACAAGCTTAAGATCGTCATTGCGAGGAGCACTTGCGACGAAGCAATCCAGTCTTTGTTTGTTGCTTTCTGGATTGCTTCGCTTCGCTCGCAATGACGTTGTGCATGGTTTGAGCGGCGCGCAAACCTCACAGCGTCCAGCCGCCGTCGATGATATGAGCGACGCCGGTGGTGAAAGCGCTTTCGTCGCTGGCGAGGTAAAGCGCGAGTGAGGCGATTTCGTCCGCGGTGCCAAGCCGTCCCATCGGCTGGCGGCTGACGAACATTTCCCGGCCGCCGGTCCCCAGCGCCGCGGCACGACCCAGCATCGAGGGTGTTTCAATGGTGCCCGGGCAGATCGAGTTGCAGCGAATGCCCTTGGCGATGAAGTCGACAGCCACGGCGCGGGTCAATGCCGCCACGGCAGCCTTGGTGGCGCTGTAGACGTAGCGGTTCGGAGCGGCCTTGAACACGCCCGCAGCGGAGGCAATGTTGACGATGGAGCCGCCGCCGCCCTCGAGCATCAGAGGCAGGAATGCGCGGATTGTCCGGTGCATCGATTTGACATTGAGATCGAAGGAAAAGTCCCAGTCCGCATCCGGACAGTCCAGCACGGTGCCGTTGTGAACGAAGCCCGCGGCATTGAGCAGGATATCGACCTTGCCGGCCTTTCTCGCCATGCTTTCGACGGCCATGGTATCACGCACGTCGAGCTTGTGCGTCTCGGCGACGCCCTCTTTCTTTAACGCAGCGAGGCCGACTTCATCGATGTCGGTCGCGATCACCGTTGCGCCTTCGCGTGTGAAGGCGAGGGCACAGGCTCGCCCGATGCCAGCGGCGCCTGCGGTGACGAACGCGCGCTTGCCTTTCAGTCGGTCGGACATGTGACGTTTCCTTTTGTGCAACCGTCGTTCCGGTCGTCATTGCGAGGAGCAAAGCGACGAAGCAATCCAGTCTTTCCTTGTTGCTGTCTGGATTGCTTCGCTTCGCTCGCAATGACGTTGCTGGCTCTGGTTTCATGATTTGACGCGTTTTCTTCACGCGAACCGGTACCCACTTCGTTCGCAAACGCTTCAATGATTATCCCGCGCCACACCGATGGTGCCGGCGAGGTCGCGATAGCGGGTCGCAAGCTCGAGGCACGCGCCGGTGGCCTGCTGGCCGACAGTGTCGCGATAGAGTTCCTGCCACGGCGTCTGGTTCTTCGGATAGGGAAAGCCACCCCTGGCTTTGAGGTCCGCGTGGCGTTGCTTTACCTCCGTGTCAGTAATCAGAATATTGGCTTCGCCCTTGTTAAGATCGATGCGCACGCGGTCGCCGGTTTTCAGGATCGCAAGTCCGCCATTGGCCGCTGCCTCCGGCGATGCGTTGAGGATCGACGGCGAGCCGGAGGTGCCCGACTGGCGTCCGTCGCCGATGCAGGGCAGGGACGTGATGCCCTTTTTGATGAGGGCCGCAGGCGGCTGCATGTTCACGACTTCCGCGCCGCCGGGATAGCCAATCGGCCCAACGCCGCGCACGAAGAGCATGCAGTGCTCGTCGATGTTCAGGGATTCATCGTCGATGCGATGGTGATAATCCTCCGGCCCCTCGAACACGATGGCGCGACCCTCGAACGCCTCGGGGTCTTTCGGATTTGACAGATAGCGATCGCGGAATTCCTTCGAGATCACGCTCGTTTTCATGATCGCCGAATCGAACAGATTGCCGCGCAGGACGATAAAGCCCGCGTCCTTTACCAGCGGCTTGTCGTAAGTGCGGATCACGTCGCTGTCCGGCGCGGTCGCGTCCCTGCAATTCTCGCCCATGGTCCTGCCGTTGACGGTCAGCGCGTCTTCGTGAATGCGCCTGTGCTTCATCAGTTCGCGCACCACGGACGGCACGCCGCCGGCGCGATGATATTCCTCTCCGAGATAGAAGCCGGCTGGCTGCATGTTGACGAGCAGCGGCACGTCATGACCGATCGTCTGCCAATCCTCGATGGAGAGATCGACGCCGATGTGGCGGGCGAGTGCGTTGATATGGATCGGCGCATTGGTCGATCCGCCGATTGCCGAATTGACGACGATGCAGTTTTCGAACGCTTTGCGGGTCAGGAAGTCGGAGGGCTTGAGGTCTTCCCACACCATCTCGACGGCGCGCTTACCGGTTTCATAGGCAATCTGGCCACGCTCGCGGTAAGGCGCAGGGATCGCCGCGCAGCCGGGCAGCGAAAAGCCAAGCGCTTCCGCCAGCGAGTTCATGGTCGACGCGGTGCCCATGGTGTTGCAGTGGCCGACCGATGGCGCCGACGACGCCACGATGTCCATGAACTCATCGTAGTCGATCTTGCCGGCCGCCATGTCCTCGCGCGATTTCCAGACCACGGTTCCGGAACCGGTTCGTTCGCCGTTGAACCAGCCGTTAAGCATCGGCCCGCCCGAAAGAACAATGGCAGGAATGTTGACGGTTGCTGCCGCCATCATGCAGGCCGGGGTGGTCTTGTCGCAACCGGTGGTGAGGACCACGCCGTCGAGGGGATAGCCGAACAGGATTTCAACCAGGCCAAGATAGGCCAGGTTACGGTCAAGCGCGGCGGTCGGCCGCTTGCCGGTTTCCTGTATGGGATGAGTGGGAAATTCCATCGCAATACCGCCGGCCTCACGGATGCCTTCCCGAACCCGCTGGGCCAGCTCGATATGATGCCGATTGCACGGCGAAAGGTCATTGCCGGTCTGGGCGATGCCGATGATGGGCTTGCCGGATTGCAGCTCGCGCCGGGTGAGCCCGTAGTTCAGGTACCGCTCCAGATAGAGCGCGGTCATTCCGGGGTTGTCCGGATTATCGAACCAGAGCTGGGACCGCAGTTTACGCCGTCCGCCATTTTTTGTTGCGGCGTGATCGTCAGTTTTTTTCACAACATTTCTCCCGCACTGCACACTTGTGCGCCCGCGCATAGGTAATGTTTGCATGTCGATGCGGCATCTGCAACGCTGCAGGTTCAAACATCCGATCTTTGGGACAAAACCGGAAATCTCTGCTAAGACGTCTGTCTAATAGCAAGAACGGGCAAACCGCAGAGAATAGGTTCGGCAACAGTCCGAACATCGAAACTAAAAATACAGAGCAGCGACGGCTTTCGCCGGACGACGCCGAGGCGACAGGGGAGGACAGGCT
>JAGVII010000476.1 GCA_020056155.1 Afipia sp. | reverse complement strand
TTCAAGTCTTCTCAAGAGCTTGCGTCGAAGCTGGACGCGCTCGAAAAGTCGCAGGCTGTGATCGAGTTTAACCTCGATGGCACAATCGTGACCGCCAATTCCAACTTCCTGAACGCCATGGGCTATCGGCTCGAGGAGATTCAGGGGAAGCACCACAGCATTTTTGTCGATCCCGAACTCCGCGAGCGGGCGGAATACCGCGACTTCTGGGATGCGCTGCGCCGGGGGGAATATCAGTCGCGCGAGTTCCCGCGCATCGCCAAGGGGGGCCGGCCGGTCTGGATTCAGGCCTCGTACAATCCGCTGATGGATCGCAGCGGCAAACCGTACAAGGTGGTCAAGTTCGCCACCGACATCACCGAACAGAAGCTGAAGAATGCGGATTACGAAGGTCAGATCATGGCCATTCACAAATCGCAGGCGGTGATCGAATTCAACCTCGACGGGACGATCATCACCGCGAACGAGAATTTCCTGAGCACCCTCGGCTACCGGCTGGACGAGATCCAGGGCAAGCATCATGGCATGTTCGTCGAACCGCAATATCGGGACAGTTCCGCCTATCGCGAATTCTGGGATTCGCTGCGCCGTGGCGACTATCAGGCGGCCGAATACAAGCGCGTCGGCAAGGGCGGCAAGGCGATCTGGATTCAGGCCTCCTACAATCCGATCCGGGGTGCCGACGGCAAACTCGCCAAGGTGGTCAAGTTCGCAACCCACACCACGGCACAGGTCGAGGATCGCCTCCGCCGCGGCGAGGTGCAGAAATCCATCGATATCGACCTTGCGCAGATTACGGAAGCCGTCGCTTCGACGTCGGAGCGCGTCACATCGGCCGCGAGCGCATCGACACAGACATCTTCCAACATGCAGGCGGTCGCGTCCGGCGCGGAGGAACTCGCGGCTTCAGTCAGTGAAATCAGCCGCCAGGCTTCGGATGCGCTCAACATTTCACTGCAGGCGGTCCAGCAGGCCAACGAAACCAGCGCCATCGTGTCGGGCCTCGCGATCGCCGCGCAGAAAATCGGCGATGTGGTCAAACTCATTAACAATATCGCCGAACAGACCAACCTGCTTGCGCTCAATGCCACCATCGAGGCGGCGCGCGCCGGCGAGGCGGGCAGGGGCTTCGCGGTCGTGGCGTCGGAAGTCAAAAGTCTCGCGACCCAGACCGCCAAGGCCACCGATGAAATCAGCGCGCAAATCGCCGAAGTTCAGGGAACCACGACCAGCGCGGTGAACGTCATCGAGGCGATTACCCAGACCATCTCCCGCATCAATGAGATATCGGCAGCGATTGCGGCGTCCGTCGAGGAGCAGGCGTCGGTAACGCAGAGCATTTCGGCCAACATGCAGGTTGCGGCGAAAGGCGTGACCGACATCAACTCCAACATGAACGACATCGCGGAAGCGACACGGTCCGTCGATGAATCGACCCGCAAGGTGCGGGAAGCCTCGCGCGCACTGGCATAGCCGCGTCTGCGAAAATTGCCCGCCGAAATGTCAGGCACAAGACATTTCGGGAGCTTGCTTTGTGGCCATCTGCCCGGTGTCCGGGGCAGGATTGCCGTACGGGAGGCGTCGGCGTGTCCCGCGCTTCCGGCTCTTCTCCCCGCAACCGGCCCGTGGCATTGTCCGCCAAACAAGGGCTGGACTTCGTCAAAGCCGCTGGGAGAGACTCCGATGATTCCGAACGCGCACAGTATGTTCAACTTCGATCTCGGCGAGACCGCCGATGCGATCCGCGAGACCGTTCGTGATTTTTCGGCGAACGAGATCGCGCCGCGCGCCGAAGAGATCGACAAGAGCAATCAGTTTCCGCGCGACCTCTGGCCCAAACTCGGTGCGCTCGGCCTGCATGGGATCACCGTCGAGGAAGAGTACGGCGGCTCGGGACTGGGCTATCTCGAACACTGCATCGCGGTCGAGGAAATCTCGCGCGGGTCCGCGTCGGTGGGCCTGTCCTACGGTGCGCATTCCAACCTCTGCGTCAACCAGATCCGGCGCAACGGCAACGAAGCCCAGAAGCGAAAGTATCTCCCGAAGCTGATTTCCGGCGAGCACGTCGGCGCGCTTGCGATGTCAGAGCCGGGCGCGGGATCGGACGTCGTGTCGATGAAGACGCGCGCGGAGAAAAAGGGCGACCGCTACGTCATCAACGGCAACAAGATGTGGATCACCAACGGTCCCATCGCCGAGACACTGGTGGTCTATGCCAAAACCGATCCTGCGGCGGGACCGCGCGGCATGACCGCGTTCCTGATCGAAAAGGGCATGAAGGGATTTTCCACCGCGCAGAAGCTCGACAAGCTCGGCATGCGCGGCTCCGATACCGCCGAACTGGTGTTCGAGGATTGCGAAGTGCCGGAAGAGAATGTGCTCGGTCATGTCGGGCGCGGCGTCAACGTGCTGATGTCCGGCCTCGATTACGAGCGCGCCGTGCTGGCGGCCGGGCCGCTCGGCATCATGCAGGCATGTCTCGATGTGGTGATGCCCTACATCCATGAGCGCAAGCAGTTCGGCGAGCCGATCGGCAGCTTTCAGCTCGTGCAGGGAAAAGTCGCCGATATGTACGTGGCGATGAATGCATCGCGCGCCTACGTCTATGCGGTGGCTAAGGCTTGCGATCGCGGCGAGACCACGCGCGAGGACGCCGCAGGCGCGATCCTCTACGCGGCGGAACGCGCGACGGAGTGTGCGCTGGATGCGATCCAGCTGCTCGGCGGCAACGGCTACATCAACGACTATCCGACCGGGCGGCTGCTGCGCGATGCGAAGCTCTATGAGATTGGCGCCGGCACCAGCGAAATCCGCCGCATGCTGATCGGGCGCGAGCTGTTTGAAAAGACGGCGTGAGGGCGGACCCTATTGCTCGGCGTCATTGCGAGCGAAGCGAAGCAATCCAGAGGATGGTTTAGCAAAACAAGAACTGGATTGCTTCGTCGCAAGCGCTCCTCGCAATGACGGAGAAAACCGCAGTGGATCTATTTCGTCATGGCAGCAACGAGCCCGGCCATGACGAAGAGACTATTGGCTCACCTCGGCAAATGATTGACCTTGGCAATCCATGCCCGCACGTCCGGCAGGATAGCGGGCAGCAGCGCGCGAACCTCGTCGATCGTCATGCCGGCCTTGATGCGCGGGTCGTAGAGGATGTTCATGATGTACTGGTCGTAGACGTCGAAAAAGCCCATCGACACATCGTCATTGAACATCGTCCATGGCACCGAGTCGGTGTCGTTGATCGGTCCGAGGGACTGCAGCAATTCCTCATAGGCGCAATCGAGAAAAACGAAATTGCCGTTATCGACGGTGAGGATCACATCCGAGCGCTGGATCTCGTAGTTCTCGTTCTTGCGGAACCCTGACAGGCACTGCGGGTCCAGCGAGTCGTGGATTTCCCTGGCTTTCTCTGCGCCATAAAACGAAGTGATCGTTTTCCGGAGATCGCGGTCGCGAACCAGGGTGACGATGGTGTTGGCATCGTCGCGCTTGTCCGTCGTCGCAATATCGAGGTGTTGCACCCGCATGGCGATGTCACCGACGACCTTGCCGATCTGCTTGCGCCGGTCGGGACGGGCAGGACCGTCGACAAAGACGCGCACCGGCATCTGGTATTTGCGGATGCGGTCGATGCGGCCGGCGAGATGATATTCCGCGCCGAATGCCGTTTTCATGAAGCCGTCGATGATCTGGCTGTCGGTGAAAACCTTCTTCTCGCTGCGCTGGCGTGCGCTGATGCCGGGCGTCTCCGCAACGGCCGGGAGCAGCAACGCGGCGCTGAGCGCGAGGCAGCTCAGCAGCGCGGTCCCCCCCGGCCTGAGAAGCCGATTTATCGGAAATGCTTCCATCGCGACCTGAGCTAGCTGCCGGGCGGGCACGGTGCAAGGGAGTTTGCAACACGCAGAAGACAAATGGCAAAGCCGGCCACGAGGGGCCGGCCTTGGAATTCGTGTGCGGGCAAGTTCCGCCGGTCTGGCTTAGTTCTTGACGATGACCGTCGCGCCCACCCGGACCCGGTTATAGAGGTCGATGACGTCGTCATTGACCATCCGGAAACATCCCGACGAGACAGCCTGGCCGATCGTCTCGGGCTCGTTGGACCCGTGAATGCGATACAGCGTCGATCCGAGATACATGGCGCGCGCGCCGAGCGGATTGTCGGGTCCGCCGACCATGTGGCGCGGCAGGTCCGGGCGGCGGCGCAGCATCTGCGCCGGCGGTGTCCAGCTCGGCCATTCCTTCTTCGCGGTGATGCGATGAACGCCACCCCAGCGGAAGCCGTCGCGGCCGACGCCGATACCGTAACGCAGGGCTCGTCCGCCCTCCTGAACCAGATACAGGCGGCGTTCCTTGGTATCGATAATGATCGTTCCCGGCGCTTGATTGCCCTGGAAAACAACCGTGGTGCGCGGAATCGGGCCGGTGCCGCCGCTGCCCGTGCCGAAATTGAAGAGCTGGGCAATGGGGTTGAACTCCTGATCCGCCATCGCGAATCCGGTGCCGCCCAACAAGGTCGCGGCGGTCATAAATACGGTCAAAAGGCGCTTCATCAGAATCCTCGTAAGAGCTCGCCAGACAGTCGTTGAAATGTTCGATTGGAGAGTATCGCGCAGGGTCACAGGTGCCACGAACTCGCGAGAAAGGCCACAATTTCCTTGCCTTCGCAACCCACGGACGCGTGATGGCCCGCCGCATATGCGGTTTCAACGTCCGGTATGTTCCCGCAAGATATGCCTCACGCGCGCAGTCGTGCCCGCCGATCGAACCTACCGCAGCCTTTGACGAACTGTCATAAGGGTGGTTCATCTAGTGGAGTGGATTTGACATTCGCTATCCTCTTTGCCGGGCGTTCGCGATGC
>JAGVII010000743.1 GCA_020056155.1 Afipia sp. | reverse complement strand
GGAATTGGAAGGCGAACCAGCCGCAGAATAGCGCTGCCGCCGCCTGAGCGACCATCAGCGGCAGATCGCACCTACCGGGGGTCTTGGTCGGATGCGTACTCAGTGAGTGAATCGCCTCGATATAGAACAGTTGAACCACATCTGAGAATCAAACCGCGCATCGCGACCTGATGTAATTTGCAACTGCTTCGATTTCGACAAGCGAAGCGTCAGACTTTAATCGGTTGGCACGGAACGAAATGACTGCGACATTTCCGGAGACATAGCCAAGCGAAGGAATAATTCGATCCAACGAGGGGCGGCTGTCTCGCGGTCCGGTCAGCGATAATTCGACGTCTAAGATCGGACACTTGATCGGAATGACAATGTCCAAGGGTGTGATTTCGAACGGAAGATTTGACGACTGTGCGCGTTTCCTCGCATCGTAGAACATGCAGTATTCTGGCGTTGAGGATTTGCCATGAGAGCGATATATTTCGCCCGCTCTATCGCGTCGAAAACATCCGCAGCTTTTTGTGCTGTTGGTGCGGAGACGCGAACCGGGCACGTTCACCGTTGTCCCGCAATCGCATTTGCAAATCCATCTTGCGATTCCTCCACCTCGTGACCGCATGGGCGCGCGGCCCACAACGACCAACCGACCGAAGCGTTGACTTTCCATATTGATTGCGGGGCGACCCATTTGAATAAATCTCCGATCCACACCCTACCACTAATAAGCCGACTGTCAACCAATCTCGCCACGACGAATCGTCACCATGGGCCGTCCATCGCCTGCCGCGCCGACCATATAGCGCACGCCGACCTTGGGGATATCCGACGTCTTGCATTCACCACGCACCCACACGACCGTCCGCTTACCTTGGACAATGGGTTTCTCCGATCGGAAGCCCATACGCTTCATGATCGCGCCGCGGGTGACGGTGGCGCCGCCATTGCGCCAGTTCGAGAGATTGGACAGATGGACGAGGTCGGCGGCGGTGATGAAACTGACAGGACCGGAGTGCGTCGTTTCGGTGAACCATTCTCCCAACATGATTTCCATGTCGGTGGCGCTGCGCGCGTTTTCCTGATGCAAGGCGGCGTCGCCCCAAACGTCGCGGGGGATGGCGAAGTCGTGCCCGGCCGTCTCGAGCGCGGCGGCTTCGCCGACGAGTTGCGAGGTGTGAGCCGACAACCATTTCAGATCGCACTCATGGGGGACGTTGACGGGCAGAAAGCGGCGGTTGCCGGTCGGATCCACTAGTGGTTCGTCATCGTTCACCGTTCCGAAAAACACATTACGACGAGGACGATCTGTGATGGATCGAGCGTAGGCCGTTCGGCCGCGATCGACCTGACGCGAAAGCATGGCCTTGACGTGATTCGGGTTGGCGCTGCCTCTCATCCCCATCTCGGCGATTTCTATAAGGCACTTTCCGGCGAGCGAAAGCACCAGCTCTTTGCTGGCGTCGCCCAACATGACTTCGTCGGAAAACCATTCGGTGCTGCGCTTCAAAATCTCAGGCAGCGTCGATTGCCCCATGTCCGCGATGATCGCAGCCATCGTGGATTTACCCGTTCCCTGCGGACCGAAAAACACAGGCATGAAATCGTGCTTGCAACCTGGCTGTCGGATGCGTCGGACCATTCCGCCGATGATATTTTTCGACACGGCTTGATGGTAAGGGTCACAGGTTGCCCCGCACGCTGCCGTCAACCAGATTGCCAGTCGAGGCACGCCGTCCCACTCTTTTTCGAGTTGGCGTAGTCGCTCTCGGGCAGGATCGATGGTGTTTTTGTGCCCAAGCGTGGTCAGGGCTTCCCACGTGAAGTCCTTGCCGATCTTGAATCGCGTTTTGTCGCGCAACGCGCGCATCCGCAGTTTTGCAACTACGGTGTCGTCAACGTAAGTCCAGTCCGACCAACGCAAATCCACATCGGTCCCGCCCTTGATTTCCATGCGTTCAAGCCATGCGTTGTAGCGCACCTCGCAGCCGATGATTTCGAGAAACACCACCATGTTGTCGGGGTTGTCCGCCTCGGGAAGGCCGGAGCGGGCGTCATAAATCCAATCATCCTGCTTAACGAACGCGCGCTGCACCTGGTCGGACAGGGCGTTGGCGCCGAGCTTGATTTTCCGATCGTCGAGGTTGTGCCCCATTGTCTCGACGCGACGACGGACAGCCTCGTAAATATCTTGATGCAGAACAGATAGAACGATCATCGCCGAGGTGACGCGGTTTTTCTTGAACTTCTGCGGCGGTTCGGCCATCGCAACGACGCGCGCGATACATTCTTGCATGGCGGCGAACAGCCCGTGCTCGGACATTGACGCGGGCAGAGTGGGGAAATCATCTGAAATCGGGCGAGCTGGCGCGTCGGACGTGGCTGCAAGAAACTCTTGCAGGATAGGCGTCGCAAGCGTGGTGAGAACCTCTTGCCCCGCCAGCATCGGCATCCCGCGATCTGCGCCACCGGGACCGGGCGGGAGCGGCATACCGGACGAGAGGGATGCACCAGCAGCGGCAGCGATAGCCGCGACTCCGTCGAACATAGACGATGTGGACTTGCGCACAGTACCGCGCCAGCCCAATTTGTGCGCGCGATCGAGGAACGTGGACAGCGTGACGGAGCTGCCATCTGGTTCACTGGCGAACGAATCCCACTTGGCGGCAGCAAGATCGTCGGAAACTGTGCCGTCGAATGTCAACTCCCAAAGATCAAGACCGGCGTCCCCGAATTCGATGCGCAGAGCCATTCCGCACTGAAACCACGACTCATAGTCGGAGAAAGCGCCGCGTTCGTTCAGCCATGTCAGGAGGCCGGCAACGTCGCCTTTGTCGCGACTTCCCGGCGGACTTACGTCCGTTCGGGACTTCTGAACACGAGTGCAATGTGTGAGCAGTGCAGCAGGCGCAGGATGCGGCGGAGCATCGGTCAAAAGCAAATATGGACCGCTCTGTTCATTTTTGGCGGTTCCGTCGTAATAGCTGCCAGCGGCGACAGTGAAACCAACGCACCGAATGTTGATCCGGTCGCGCACCGCATCAGGTTGTCGAAGTGCGGAAGCATCGATGTCCGGCGGAACTTGGAAATATGTATGCCAGCCTCCTCGTGCGGATTGCACGTGAGGTTGCTGCGGTGCCACTCCCCATTCGGCGCACAACTCGCACCACATGCTCCACGCCTCGGCGCGGGCGGCTGAAACCGCTTCGGCTGTAGGGTTTGCGACTTTAACCGATGTGTCAATGTCCGCGATGATCCACTGACTCGCAAACGCGACAACCCCGAAGTTGCAATCAGGATGCGATGCTTGCCAGGAAGCCCAAACAGCGGGATCGCGCGAAAAGTCGTGCTTGAACGATGCAGCGCGCGTGGGATCCGTGGAGAAGTTGATTCCGAACGGCGATTTCTTTCCGGCGGGAATCGGAAACAACGCCGCACCGTGCGCGGCATAATAGGCGAGGGCTGTAGCGGTGAGGGTGTCGGTCAAGCCAATTGCCTCACGCGAGAGTCAAGAAACGCCTGCAATTCAAGGGCTTTCGCGTTCCATGCGTGGAAGCGTCGGACCGCATCTAACGACACAACCAATCCCGGCCCGCGCGCCTCGCCGATACGCTTGCTTGCAATCTGGAAGTACCCGGCATCGCGCTCGATCCCGATAAACCGGCGACCCGACTGGATCGCGGCGACGCCCGTGGTCCCGCTGCCCATGCAGTTGTCGAGCACTACGTCGCCGGGGTTCGTGTAAGTCCGGATCAGGTATTCCATCAGCGCGACGGGCTTTTGGGTTGGGTGTACGGTGTTGCCAACGCTAGGAATGTCTAGGATCGATCGTGGCCAATTCGTCTGTGTCTGCTGATACGATCCATCTTCTGTCGGAGTGATCGCGCCATAGTTGCTACTGCTGGCAACCTTGCCGCTGGCGCGTCCTGTGCCTGCGCGCTTGTTGCAGTCGATCACGCCTTGCGCGTTATAGGTCGTCTTGCCTTTGCAGAACACGAGGACGACTTCATGCTGACGCAGCGGTTGGTGTTTGGCGTTCAAAACTCCTGTTACACGGGACTTTCTCCACACCCACTCGTATTTAAAATCGGACAGGTTCGACAGCACCAGAATGCTCGAGAACGGCTGCGTCGCAGTCAGAACAACAGCCCCGCCAGCGCGCAGCACGCGATTCCACTGCACCCACAGCGCATCGAGCGGAATCACCGCGTCCCATTTGTTCTGCGTCGTCCCATACGGCAGATCGCACAGGATCAAATCGACCGACGCGGATGGCAGCGTGGCCATCACGTCGAGACAATCGCCGTTGTACAGTGCGGATCGCATCAGCATGGCGGCGGTGGAATGACGAGGGGAACAGGGCAGGGCGGCACAATGGCCACAACAGGAGCGAACAGCCGCGCCAACGCCTCGAATGGCGTTGCGCCTGTCACTTCGTCGGACCAGTGGCCACCGTCAGCCACGTTCAGGCTCGCGCGGAACTGCGAACCGTCTTTCCACAGGGCAAAGCCGACGAATTCGCCGCTATTTACCGCTGATTCTAGGCTGGATGCGGTGGGCATGGACGCTGAATATACGCCCATAATAAGCCGACTGTCAACCAAATACGCAGTCGGGGGACTTTGTCGCTATGCAACGCTATATGTGCGCGACCTTTAGACGGACAGCCACAAGAGAATGGAACGCGCGCTACTCCTACTTCCGCTTCACCGCGACGGGGCGCCACTTTTCGCCCATCGTTTCTACATCGTGCAGCACTTGTGCGCGTAAGGTGCTCAATCCGTCGTCTACATCAACGCCCTTATCCGCGAGGGCGCGTATGGTCTTTGCCAGATGCCGAGCGCGGTCGATCGTGAGGTGATCAACTTCGCCAGGTGCGTGCCGGCCGATCAGAAAATAGGGGCGCTTGCCCTCTTTGTTGTAATACTGAACATGGAAAGAAGCATTGCCGGTCGGACGAATCATGCAGTGCAGGCCGGGTTGTTCCTCGTCGGCAATGGTAACTTTTGGCAGCGGCAAACGCCCGCTCTTTAGATCGTCGATGAACTGTTCAATCAATTTGACACTGAACTTGCTTTCACGAGACGTGCGCCGACCGGGCTTTTCGGTCGTGTCGCTTTTCTTCCGGGTGGAAATTGCCACAACGCTCTCCTGTACTCTGTCTTTTTCTGCGCAGACTGTCACAAAATAAGTTGACAGTCGGCCAGTAAGCCGACTATAAACAAATCACTAACGCGACGCAACACGAATCTATAGGAAAGAAAACCCATGCCATTTACGGTTAAGCTGATGCGCAGCCCGCTCGCGGTCGAATTCGAGGTGGGATCGATTGAGGAAGGTCTTGGCATTCTCCAAGACAGCAAGGACAAGTTTCGCGAGCTGCTCGAATTTTCGTCCGAACTCGGCGGCGGGCAGGACGATGCTGTAACCACGACCATCGCGGCTGCGCCGGACGCGGGTGGGGAAGCGGCACCTGCCAAGCGTGGACGCGGCAAAGGCAAAGCAGCAGCCGAGGCCGTCGCACCTGCGCCGATCCCCGTTCCGGGTGCTGCTGCACCAGCCGCCCCGGTGGACGCCACGCCGAACGCAAACGGCATTCCCGCCTTCCTCGACCGCACGACGCCGACTGCTGCTGCACCTCCGCCGCCGCCCCTGATGCCATCGGCTCCGCCGGTCGCGCCTCCCGCTGCAACTCCTGCATTCATCCTCGGCAACAAGATCGCCGACGACTTGCAGAAACGTCTCGACGGCAGCGCCGACAAGGGCGAAGTGTTGCGAACGTGGCTGATGCCGCACGTCACGGCCATTACAGTGTCGACTGCGACCATCGACGAGGTCATTGCGGTGATGCGCTTCACCGCCGACGACAAGGTTGCCCATCTGGCGGCGCCGCTCGGCATTTCTTAGTTGCAGGTCGGAAGATAGTCGGCTTATAAGTAAACAGTCGTCGCGCGATGGGGCGCGGCGGCGGGATGAGAGAAGGAAAGAACCAGTCATGCCCACATTGGCAGAACAAGTCGAAGCGTTGGCTAGTCCGTCACGCGATATTGATGACGCGATTTGGCTCGCGGTGACGCCGGGCGCTACAATCAAGAAATCATCCTATGTGCATAAAACAACGGGACGAGAGTGCTATATTCGTCAAGAGCGCATCAACGGTGGTCCGCTGCAAATTGTTCCTCACTATACGAACTCACTCGACGCAGTTCGTTCGCTCGGCGGAATGTGCGTATTTGCCAGTGATATCGGCGCAGATGGCCTCGCCCTGGTGAAACTCGTTGCCGATACGAGCGCCACACCAATCGTTGAATACACTGGAATTGCAAGCAGGCTAGAGCATGCATGGCTCGCTGCTGCACTTCGCATGAGGGGGATGTGAGATGAACGAGCAAGACGGATTCAGGCTGGAAGCGGCAGAGCAGTTTGGGTTCTCGCAAGCAGAGGACGACGGTCCTTACACTTGCACCGAGGCACAACTTATCGCATTCGCCAAGGCAGCGGAAAGAAAGGGAATGGCCAGCGCGGCGGCTTTGATCCGCAACCGTGCACAGACATCAGCACTTCGTTCCAGTTGCGACGATTTGATTTTGGCAGCGCGTGAAATTGAATCGCTCGTGGCGGTGAGTGACGCCGAACTCGCGCCTATCCTGGCAGCCGAGGAAGAACGGTACATGACCGCGCAGGGATATGTGCGCGGCACATGCGGCAAAATGTTCGGTACGCTGAACATCAATGATGAGCTTTTAGCATGAGCATCAACGTCGATCCAAATGCCGCACACGCCGTCTACGCGCCGAGTAGCGCGCATCGCTGGACCGTCTGCACCGCCAGCGCCACGGCGATTGCGGCTCTAGGCGAGCAGGAGGAGGGTGAG
>JAGVII010000876.1 GCA_020056155.1 Afipia sp. | reverse complement strand
ATTTTACAATACGCGCCAACTGGGAACTGCTAGGTTTTCGCCAATTCAGCCAAATCGATTTCGAACAAACTCAAATTCTGCACGAGAACCGGAAAATGACTTCAATTCCTTTGACTCGTTGCCAGTTCCTCATTCCTTTCACTGATATTTGTGACGAGATCGGCGCTCCAACTGAGGCGTTGCTGACCAAGTTTCGCCTTCCAGCTTCTTTGGAGGAAAAGCCTGAGCACTATATCCCAATCCTGCTGGCTATACGTTTCGCGGAAGCCGCACAGCGATCGCAGGGCATCACGGATATTGGATTCCAGGCTGCTCGGCGGCTGCAATTCTGCCACCTGAGCGAGAAGATGCGCGCCGTCATCCGCTTCTCGCCGACCCTGTTCATTGCCTTGCAGCAATTGTGCAAATGGGCGTCGCTTGAAGACACGACCGTGAGTGTGTGGCTGGAGCGTCACGACAATCACGTGAGAATTTGCAGCAAGCTCGCGGACACGGCCAAGGTGCCGCATCTTGAGCATTCGCAGTGGCTTCAGAATGTTTACACGATGAATATCGTAAGGCAATTTTCCGGCCCCGACTGGGTTCCGGCGACGATGGCCTTCGAAGCCCGCTATGAACCGAGCCATGAGACTCGGTCGCTCTGGCAAAACACCCGCTTCATATCAAATCAAGGCGCGTCGTGGATCGATATTCCCATCTCAATGCTGGATCTTCCCAACCTTGCAAGCGAGACGTCGGCAACCTCACATGACGATGAGGCTGGGCCAGACGGTCACGAAATCGTCTCGGCAATCAAATTGATGTTGCCCTCCTACCTTGACGATAAAATTCCAACCGTCGCGGAAGTCGCGGAAATGGCAGGCATCAGCATCAGAAGCTTTCAACGAAAGCTTTCAAACGCGGGCGTTTCCTACTCCGACCTTCTTGACAGAGTCCGGTTTGAAAACGCCTCCAAGCTTCTGCGCAGCACTGACGCCAAGATCATCGATGTCGCTTTTTCCTCGGGCTATACCGACCCTGCCCATTTCACGCGCGCTTTCCGACGATTTACCGGGGTAACGCCGAGAGAGTTTCGCGGCAAATGGAAATCGCAATCGGTGCCGTCCCACTGATGTGAACGCCCGCGTTCGATTGGCGCATAATGGCAATTTTCGGCACCGTCTGTCCGCTATAGGAGTCCGAGCGTCAGGTCTCGTCCTGATGCCGCATGCAAATTTAAGATCTGACATTTGTCAGGGGCGACACAAATTTGCGAAGCGTTTGATCGAATTGGCTGCGGTCCTCATGGGCGTCGAGCCTTGTGAGAACACTCCGCAACGAACCTGACTAAATCATTGATAAATGGCGCGCCCGAAGAGATTCGAACTCCTGACCCCCAGATTCGTAGTCTGGTGCTCTATCCAGCTGAGCTACGGGCGCGCATTTCGCGGGTAAGGGGCCTCGGGGGCCCGCCGCGAAAGAGCGCCATAGCTACCGGCTCCGGGATCGCTTTGCAAGATCGATACGGCATCGATTTCTGACCAAAATGGCGGTTTTTCAGCCCCGTGCCCGTGCATCCCGCAACCGGTGAAGCTCCACGGCCCGATCCGGAATCATGATTCGGAACGTGGCGCCGAGGGTGCCTTCCACCAGGCTCAGTTCGCCGCCATGGGCCCGCACCAATTCGGCCGCAATGGCAAGCCCGAGCCCGGTGCCACCGTCCCGCGACGAGCCCTGAAATGCCTCGAACAAATGCGCGCGGGCCTTTTCCGGGATACCGGGGCCCGTATCCGAGATTTCAAGGATGGCCACCGCGCCTTCGCGCCGGCCGGTCACGCGGATCTGCCGCGCCACCCCGGCGCCGGATTTATCGCTCTCGAGCGCCTGCGCGGCGTTGCGGACCAGATTGAGCAACACCCGGAACAGTTGATCCGGGTCAGCATCGACGGTGAGCCCGCGTTCGATGGCGTTGATCCATTCGATCGAGGTATCGGAGGCAAGCCCCGCCGATTCGCGCACCTCGTTGACCACCGGCTCGATCAGCACCATGCGCCGGTCGGGCGGCGCTTCCTGCGCCTTGCCATACGAAAGCGTCGACTGGCAGAACGCGATGGCGCGCTCCAGCGAGCGCATCAGCTTCGGCGCGAACCGCTGCACGCGCGGGTCGGGCACGCTGGCGAGCTGGTCGGACAGAAGTTGCGACGACGCCAGCAGGTTGCGCAGGTCGTGGTTGATCTTCGAGACCGCGAGGCCGAGCGCGGCAAGATGGCTCTTCTGGTGCAGCATCGACACCAGATCGCGCTGCATATCCGACAGTTCGCGCTCCGCGACGCCGATTTCGTCGGTGCGCTTCGACGGCTCGATGATCCGCGCGGTGCTTTCCGGATTCTCGTGGAAGGCGACGAGATTGGCGGTCACGCGCCGCATCGGCCGCACGAACAGATGATGCAGGGCGTAGTAGATCAGGCCCGCGGTGATGCTCGTCATGACCAGCGACAGCAGCAACACGTTGCGCGAGAAACGGAACATCGCGGCGCGCAGCGGTTTCTCGTCAGCCACCACTTCGATGAACTGTCCGCTGCCGGGCGCCGGACCCAGAATGCGCATGACCTCGTCGCCGCTGTCGAGCATCACCCGGAATGCATCGAAAATGGCTGATCCGACACCGATCTCGCGCATGTCGACGTCGTGGTCGATCTTTTTCGGCATGTCGGCCGCCGCCAGCAGCCTTCGCTGCTGTCCGCTCTTGATGGCCACGGCCCGCGCCCCGATGCTGGCGAGAATCTGCCGCGCCAGCGCGTCCGGAACCATGCCGCTCGGCGCGGCGTCCAGCACCAGCGCCGCGGTATTCGCAGCCGCCAGCCGGTCATTGAGCCGGTTGACCCTGAAATTGGCGATGGAGGGAACGTAGATCAGGATTTCGACGATCAGGATCAGGGGAATCGTCAGCAACAGCAGCTTTCCGGACAGCCCGAAGCCCAGCCCCTGCTGGAGCCGCACGCCCGTCCGATCAGGTTCCTGGCCGGATACCGCCATTGATCGATCGCCCACCCGCTTTAATGATTTGCCGCCACAGGATGCGCCTGCTGGCGACCGGGGTCAAACCCCCGGAACTGTTATGGTTTAGGCCTCTGTCAAACCGTCCGCGGCATCCCGCCGCGGAAAACCCCAAGATTGACGAAAACAGACCGCTCCCGTATAAGCCGCGCCAACTGTCCGCGATGGCCCGGCTCGACCGGGCCGGTTCATTTTGGACCGAAATTGGTCTACTTCAGGGCCGACATCGCAGGATTTCATCTCATTTATCGGCGAATTGCCCTCGACGAGACCGTCGAATGAGCCATTCGGCAGCGGAGAACGACCGTGAAGCGGACTTATCAACCCAGCAAACTGGTGCGCAAGCGCCGTCACGGCTTCCGTGCCCGTCTCGCGACTGCCGGCGGCCGCAAGGTTCTCGCCGCCCGCCGCGCGCGTGGCCGCAAGCGTTTGAGCGCCTGAGCGGACCTCACCCGAGACACTTCCCATGCGCCGGTTGAGATCATGGACCGGTTAAGGCAGCGCGCGGATTTTGTCGCCGCGGCCAGTGGCCCGCGCATGGCAAGCCCTGCCTTTGTGGTGCAGAGCCGCCCGCGCGACGACGACGGCCCGGTGCGCGTCGGTTTTACCGTTACGAAAAAAGTCGGCACCGCCACGGAGCGCAACCGCGTCCGCCGCAGGCTTCGCGAATTGGTGAAGCGGCTGGACGTCATATCCATGCGACCGCACCATGATTATGTGATAGTGGGCCGTCGAGCCGCGCTGGACCGCGGCTTTGAAACCATGTTCAACGATCTGCGCTCGGCGCTCAGCCGCCTCGAGCGACAGACGCCAAGACAGCCCAGCGACCCAAAGCCGCACGCCAATTCCTGAAATCCGCTCGAGCGAATGACGAGACCTGAACGATGATCGAAAATCGCAACACCATCCTCGCCGTCATCCTGTCGGGCCTTGTGCTGATCGCGTGGCAGTACCTCTACAATATCCCGCAGATGGAAAAGCAGCGCGCCGCACAGCAGGCCGAACTGGCGCAGAAGCAGGCCGCCAATCCCGCGGCAACCACGCCCGGCACAGCCCAGGCTCCCGGAACCACGCCGGCGGCGCCTTCGCAGCAGGGCGGCGCGCCGGCGACACCTGCAACACCGGGAGCGGCCATGCCCGTGCAGCCCCGGCCCACCGTGATCGCGGCATCGCCCCGCGTGAAAATCAATACCCCCAGCATCAGCGGCAGCATCGCGCTGACCGGCGCGCGCATCGACGATGTCGCGCTGGTGAAATTCCGCGAGACCGTCGATCCGAAATCGCCGGCCATCGAACTGTTCTCGCCGTCGGGCACCAAGGAACCGTTCTACGCCGAGTTCGGGTTCGTGCCGTCGGCGGGTTCCACGATCAAGATGCCGACCAAGGACACCGTCTGGACCCAGGAAGGCACAGGCACCCTGACCCCGACGTCGCCGGTCACGCTGACCTGGAACAACGGTCAGGGCCTCACTTTCAAGCGCACGATCTCGATCGACGACAAGTATCTGTTCACGATCAAGGACGACGTCTCCAATGTCGGCGACGCCCCGGTGACGCTGTATCCGTTCGGTCTGATTTCGCGTCACGGCGCGCCGCACGTGTCGGGCTACTACATCCTGCATGAAGGCCTGATCGGCGTTCTTGGCGAGAAGGGCCTGCAGGAATACGGCTACAAGGCCATCGACGAAGCCAAGGCGGTCGAGTTCAAGGTCACCAACGCGTGGCTCGGCATCACCGACAAGTACTGGGCGGGCACGCTGCTGCCGAGCCCGAAGGCCAACGTCCAGGCGCGCTTCTCGTCGAACCTCGTCGGCTCCCTGCGCACCTATCAGACCGACTACCTGCTCGACCCGATGACGATTGCGATCGGCGGCACGGCGACGACCACGACCAACCTGTTCGCCGGCGCCAAGGAAAACGCGGTGGTCGATACCTACGACAGGCAGCTCAGCCTCAACAAGTTCGACCGCCTGATCGACTGGGGCTGGTTCTACTTCATCACCAAGCCGATGTTCTTCCTGATCGACTGGTTCTTCCACATTGTCGGCAACTTCGGCGTCGCCATCCTGGCGGTGACGGTGCTGGTCAAGCTTGTCTTCTTCCCGCTCGCCAGCAAGTCCTATGCGTCGATGGCGAAGATGAAGGCCGTGCAGCCGCAGCTCGCCGCGCT
>JAGVII010000130.1 GCA_020056155.1 Afipia sp. | reverse complement strand
CTTCGAGCGCCGAGAACGAGGAAAAGCTCGCCACCGTGCGCGCCGACATGGACGGCCATCGCCGTCTCGCGGCGCAGGTCCGCGCCGAGGCGCAGGCGCTGGCGCGCGAAGCCGAACTCGCCGACCGGCGCGTCCAGGCGATTATCGCCGAACGCAACGAATGGCAGAACCGCAAGGAAAACGCCGCATCGCAGATCGCGACGGTAGAGACCCGCATCGTCGAGGTCACGACCGAGCGCGCCGAGCTTGAGAACGCGCCCGAAGTGTTCGCCGAGAAGCGCAGCGCCCTGATCAGCGAAATCGAATACGCCGAGGCCGACCGCCGCACCGCCGCCGATGCGCTGGCCTCCGCCGAAACAGCGATGGCGGAAACCGATCGCGTCGCCCGCGCCTCGCTGGATGCGCTGTCGGCGTCGCGTGAAGCCTGCGCCCGTTCCGAAGAGCGCATGGAAGGCACCCGCCGCCGGCTCGACGACATCGAGCGCGAAATCCGCGACATGCTGGAGGTCGAGCCGCAGGGTGTCGCCGCGCTGGCCGAGATCACGCCGGAGACCGAGCTTCCGGCCGTGATCGACATCGAAACCGATCTGGAAAAGCTGCGCCGCGACCGCGAGCGCCTTGGCGCGGTCAACCTGCGCGCCGAGGAAGAGCTGCGCGAGGTCGAGGCCCAGCACCTGACCCTCACCACCGAGCGCGACGATCTGGTGGAAGCGATCAAGAAGCTGCGCACCGGCATCCAGAGCCTCAACAAGGAAGCCCGCGAACGCCTCCTGACTTCGTTCGAGACGGTCAACAGCCATTTCAAGCGGCTGTTCTCCGAACTGTTCGGCGGCGGCCAGGCCGAGCTGACCCTGATCGAGAGCGACGATCCGCTTGAGGCAGGTCTGGAAATCATCGCCAAGCCACCCGGCAAGAAGCCGCAGACGCTGTCACTGCTGTCCGGCGGCGAGCAGGCGCTGACCGCACTGGCGCTGATCTTCGCGGTGTTCCTCACCAATCCTTCGCCGATCTGCGTACTGGACGAAGTCGATGCGCCGCTGGACGACCACAACGTCGAGCGGTTCTGCAACCTGCTGCATGAGATGACCTCGTCCACCGACACGCGCTTCATCATCATCACGCACAATCCGATCACCATGGCGCGCATGAACCGGCTGTTCGGCGTCACCATGGCCGAGCGCGGCGTGTCGCAGTTGGTGTCGGTCGATCTCGACGGCGCAATGAAGGTTCTCGACCAGAACGTGGCATAATACGCCTCAGGCCGAACCGGCCTGAGGACACCCATGACCCCAGATCTTCCCGCTGAACTGAGGGCCGCGCTGGCCCGCAAAGCCGAAGGCCTGTCGCGCAACGACGCCGCGCTGCGTGCGGACACCATCTCGCGGACCTATCGCGATGGCGGCGGCTCCGGCGGGATCCGGACCGGTACAGACGCACTCGCCTATGCGCTGGCGCGGATGCCGGCGACCTATGCCGCTGTCGCCGCGAGCCTGAATGCGCTGATGGAAGTCAATCCGGATTTCGCGCCCGCGAGCCTGCTCGATATCGGTGCGGGCCCAGGGACCGCGACATGGGCCGCGAGCGAAGCCTTTGCGTCCATTGAAACCTTCACGCTGCTGGACGCCAATGCGGCGCTGCGCGGCCTGGCAACAGAACTCGCACAGCCGCACCCGCGGTTCGCGGCGATGCGCTACGACTCCGGCGATGCGCGCAAGGCGCTTGCGGAAGCCCCCGAGGCGGACTTCGTCGTCGCCAGTTATGTCATCAACGAGTTGAACGAGAACGAACGCGCGGCATTGGCCGATGCCATGTGGAAAAAGACACGCGACACGCTGCTGGTGGTCGAACCCGGCACACCGGAGGGCTACACGCGGATTACCGGCCTGCGCGCGCGGCTGATTGCCAAGGGCGCGCATGCGGTCGCCCCCTGCCCGCACGATGCAGCATGTCCGCTGACCAGGCCCGACTGGTGTCATTTCACGCAGCGGCTGCAGCGGTCACGCGCGCATAAACACCTCAAAGGCGCGAACCTTCCCTATGAGGATGAAAAATTCAGCTATGTCGTTCTGTCACGCGCGCCGCCCGCGCAACAGCCCGCACGCGTGCTGGCACAGCCGCTGGTGACCAAGATCGCCGTGACCGCAAAAATCTGCGCGGCCAATGGAGTAAAGGCTGTCAGCGTCCCGCACCGGGACAAGGCCGCCTACAAGCGCGCAAAGAAATGGAGCTGGGGCGACGCGGTATTTTCCGAAGAGAGCAGCGGACTGGAATAATTTCGCCGCGCCGGAGTTTGTCCTGATGACGCGTTCGCGTCCGGTCAAAATTCATCAGGAGTAAAACTGCGATGTCCAAAACATTCGCCGCCATTGCGGCTGTCTCCCTCATGCTCGCGTCAACCAGCGCCTTCGCGCAGGCGGCGAAAGTCGCCGACACGCCGAAGGGCAAGGCCTATGTCGATGCCAAGGGCATGACGCTCTATACTTTCGACAAGGACAGTGCCGGCAAGTCGGCCTGCAACGGCCCCTGCGCCACCAACTGGCCCCCGCTGATGGCCGCCGCCGACGCCAAGGCTTCGGGCGACTGGACCATCGTCACCCGCGACGACGGCAGCAAGATGTGGGCGCTCAAGGGCAAGCCGCTCTACACCTTCGCAAAGGACACCAAGCCCGGCGATACCACCGGCGACGGCTTTAACAGCGTGTGGCATCTCGCCAAGCCGTGATGAGCTGAAAAGCCGGCCCTGCTTATTCATCCGATAGCACTGTCATGGTCGGGCTTGTCCCGGCCATCCACGTCTTGAACATCCACAGGAAAGACGTGGATGCCCGCGACATAGGCGAGCGGAAGCGACGCCGTTCTTCGAACGACTATGCGCGGGCATGACGAACGAGAGAACAAGACTGTTAACTTGTATGTAAGGCCTTGAACCTCGCTCCTTGAAGGCGGCCAATGAGAACCAACTCCGCCGTGCGGCCCCTGCCCCGCGGGCGGTTTTTGGTCTAGGGTGCGCCATTCGTTGTCCTCAAGGAGTTTTCCCTCATGTCGTCCGGCTGGATTTTACTCGGTGTCATCGTCGTCATCGCGCTGTTCGTATTCGGCGCCTACAACCGGCTGGTCGCGCTGGCGCAGCGGGTCAGCCAGGCGTTCGCCGACATCGACGTGCAGCTCAAGCAGCGCCATGACCTGATCCCGAACCTGGTCGAGACGGTCAAAGGCTACGCCACCCACGAACGCGGCACGCTGGAAGACGTAGTGAAGGCGCGCAACGCGGCGATGTCCGCGCAGGGACCGGCGCAGGTGTCGGCCACCGAAGGCCAGCTCACCGCCGCGCTCGGACGCCTAATCGCACTGTCGGAGGCCTATCCGGACCTGAAGGCCAATACCAACTTCCAGCAGTTGCAGACCGAGCTGTCCGACATCGAGAACAAGATCGCCGCCAGCCGCCGCTTCTTCAACAACGCGGTCCAGGAATACAACACCGGCATCCAGCAATTGCCGGCCGCCCTGTTCGCCGGCGCGCTTGGTTTCACCAGGAAGGACTTCTTCGACCTCGGCGAAACGCGTGGACAGCTCGAACAGGCGCCGGCGGTCAAGTTCTAGTCGCTAACCTTCCGAGCTAGCACGGGCAGCGCATCATGGCCGCGTACGGTCTCTACACGCATATCGCATCGAACAAGTTTCGTTCGATGGTGCTGCTCGGCGGCCTGTTCCTGCTCGTCTACGTGATGGTGTTCGCCGGTGCGCTGCTGGCAGAAGTCGCGCTCGACAGCGGCCGCCCGTTCGAGGCGTATATCACTCTTGCAGCGCATGACCTCGTCAAGGCGCTCCCCTTCGCGACCATCGGCGCTGCCGCGTGGATCGTGATCGCCTACTTCCTTCACCAGAACATTATCGATGCGGTGACCGGCGGACATGACGTGACCCGGCAGGAGCAGCCGCGGCTCTACAATTTGCTCGAAAATCTCTGCATCTCGCGCGGCATCCCGATGCCGAAGCTCAAGATCGTCGACAGTCCCGCACTCAACGCCTTCGCCACCGGCCTGAACCGCAAACAGTATTCGATCAGCGTCACCACGGGGCTGATGAACGCGCTCAATGACAGGGAACTGGAAGCCGTCCTCGGCCACGAACTGACGCACATCCGTAACGGCGACGTGCAGCTGCTTGTGATCGCGGTGGTCATCGCCGGCGTGATCGGGTTTTTCGCGGAGCTGTTTTTCCGCATCTTTTTCAACTCGGGTGTGCGCTACAGCGGCGGGCGATCCTCATCGTCCTCGTCCGACGGCAACAAGAAGGGCGGCGGCGCCTTCGCCATCGTGCTGCTCGCGATCGCCCTGATTGCCCTGGCATGGGGCCTGTCGCTGGTGGTGCGCTTTGCCCTGTCGCGCTCGCGCGAACTGCTGGCGGACGCGGGTTCCGTCGAACTCACCAAGGACCCGGACGCCATGATCTCGGCGCTGCGCAAGATCGAGGGCCGCGGCGAACTGCCAGGGGCAACCTCCGCCGTGATGGAAATGTGCATCGACAATCCGCGCGAGGGCTTCGCCGACCTGTTCGCGACCCATCCTTCGGTCGATTCGCGAGTCAAGGCGCTGGTGAAATATGCCGGCGGGCGCGATCCCGGCCCGATGGCGCTGCCGGGCGGCGACGCCGAAACCGGCGATAGCGCACCCCAATCCGGGGATACCTCACTCGATGCGCGGCGGGAGCCTCCGCATGGCGGGCCATGGGGCAGTTCCCCGCAGCCGACACCATCTCCGGCGGGCTCGATTCTCGGTCCATGGGGCCGCCGATGACCCTTCGGCATTAACGAAGCCGTTGTTTATTAAGCATAACAGCGTCGTCAAGAATTGAATTATCCCTCGATTCTGCCATGTTCCGGCGGAAAGCAGGCTAAGCT
>JAGVII010000543.1 GCA_020056155.1 Afipia sp. | reverse complement strand
CGAGACCAAACCGGTCAATAGCTACGAGGCCGAGGCGCGGCGGTTGGCCCGCTTTCAGGACCACGGACACACTCCCGGCCCAATATCGGTGCCTTCCGAAGAAAGAACCCTCGAATTTCCCCTGACTCTGGACCTTAGGACGCCGCTCCCGCATTGAGACCGCCGCCATAATCGGCGAAATTGTTGCGGAAAGCAGAAAGCGAGTCGGGATGGCGGATACGAGGAACGGAGACACCGGATCGCGGCGGGTGCAGCAAGATCTTCTGGACTGCACACGCGGCTACACGCCGCTGCCTGGAATTCCTGACGAGTTTCTCGACGCCAAGGGGCAGCCTCGCGAGGTCTGGGCGCGGTTCTTCGATGCGTTCTCCACGCTTGCGCCCGGTGAAATCGAACGCCGTTTTGCGTCAGCCGATCAACACATGCGCGAGGCGGGCGTCACCTATCGGACGCCAGGGGACGCAGTGGACCGGATGTGGCCGCTCAGCCATCTGCCGCTGCTGATCGATGAAACTGAATGGAAGCAGATTTCGGAAGGGGTCGCGCAACGCGCCGAACTGTTCGAACAGATATTGCGCGATCTGTATGGTGAGGGCCGCCTGATCGCCGATGGCGCGCTTCCTGCGGCGGCGATTGCCGGCAGCGCCGAATATCTGCGCTCCGTCTGCGGCGTACCGCCGTCCGGCGGACAGTATCTCAATCTCTATGCTGCGGATATTGGCCGCGGTCCGGACGGCCGCTGGTGGGTGTTATCCGATCGGACACAGGCGCCATCCGGCGCGGGCTACGCGCTGGAAAATAGGCTGGTGTTGTCGCGCGCGCTGACGAATCTCTACACATCGATGAATGTCGAGCGTGTTGCGCCGTTCTTTGAAGCGTTCCGTGACAGCTTGCGGGGGATCGCGGATCGCGACGAGCCGCGCATTGGCTTGCTGACACCGGGCAACCTGAGCGAGACTTATTTTGAACACGCCACGCTGGCGCGTTATCTAGGCTTTCTGCTGGTGGAGGGCGACGATCTCGCGGTGAGCGAAGACCGGCTGCATGTCCGGACCGTCGCTGGCCTGAAGCGGCTCGATGTGCTGCTGCGAAGGGTCGATTCCAATTCGCTCGATCCGATCGAACTCGACGCCCGATCCATGCTTGGCGTGCCGGGCCTGATCGACGTCATCAGAAAAGGCGGCGTTGCGGTGGCCAACATGCCCGGTTCCGGCGTGATGGAGGCGCGAACACTGCTTGGGTTCCTGCCGAGCCTCAGCCAGCGCTTCTTCGGCGAGGGGCTGAAGATGCCGCACATCGCGACATGGTGGTGCGGACAGAAATCGGCGCGCGAGGAGGTCCTGTCGCGCCTGGACGATATGGCCATTGAGGGTGCCTATGGCCAATCCGTACCGGGCTTTCCGGGCCGCGGTCCGATTATCGGCGGTTCGCTGTCGAGGGAGGAGCGCGCGAAATTGGTTGCAGCGATCGGCAAGCGCGGCATCGATTATGTTGGACAGGAAATGGTGCGCCTTTCTACGACGCCGGTCTGGGATAACGGACATATTTCGCCGCGGCCATTTGTGCTCCGGGTGTTTGCCGCTGCCACGCCGAATGGCTGGACTATTCTACCGGGAGGATTCTGCCGTATCGCCGACAAGCCCGATGCGCGGGCGGTGTCGATGGGTGAGGGCACCCGCGCCGCAGACGTCTGGGTGGTGTCGGAGAAGGAAGTCGCCACCTCGACGCTGCTGCCGCCGAGCGATGCCGTTCGCATCAAGCGTATCGCGGGATGGGTGCCGAGCCGCGCGGCGGACAATCTGTTCTGGCTCGGCCGCTATCTTGAACGGGCTGAAGCAACGCTGCGGCTGGTGCGCGCGCTGGGCGGGGCGTTGCGCGAACCCGGCAAGGGCCCGTCGCCGATGCAGCCGGTGATCGAGCGGATACAGCGCCTGCTCGTGGCCTGGGGGGCGACCACGCCATCGGCGCGCGCCAAGTTGGCCACCACCGCCGCGCAGTCGTTGCAGGCGCACGACAAGTTCGGCTCCGCGCTGTCGCTG
>JAGVII010000566.1 GCA_020056155.1 Afipia sp. | reverse complement strand
GCCATCGTTGAGGCCGCCAAGGCCAGCGGTGCGGATGCGGTGCATCCCGGTTACGGATTTCTCGCGGAGAATGCTGAATTCGCCGAAGCCTGCCGCGACGCGGGGCTGGTGTTCATCGGCCCGTCGCCCGAGGCGATTCACGCCATGGGCAACAAGGCCGGCGCGAAGGACATCATGCAGAAGGCGGGCGTGCCCTGCGTGCCCGGCTATCAGGGCGAGGACCAGAGCGACGCGACGATGCTCACCGCGGCGAAGCGCATCGGTTTCCCGGTGATGATCAAGGCGGTTGCCGGCGGCGGCGGGCGCGGCATGCGGCTGGTGGCGGATGATGCGGCGTTCCCGGATGCGCTCCGCGCCGCGCGCTCCGAAGCGCAGAATGCGTTCGGCGATCCGCAGGTGATTCTCGAACGCGCCATCGTGCAGCCGCGCCATATCGAAATCCAGGTGTTCGGCGACCGTCACGGCAACGCGATCCATCTCGGCGAACGTGATTGCTCGGTGCAACGGCGGCACCAGAAGCTGATCGAGGAAGCGCCGTCGCCCGCGGTCTCACCTGATCTGCGCGCGCGGATGGGCGCGACGTCCGTCGCCGCCGTCAAGGCCATCGGCTATGAGGGCGCGGGAACGCTGGAATTCCTGCTGGATAGCGCGGGGAATTACTACTTCATGGAAATGAACACGCGGCTGCAGGTCGAGCATCCGGTGACCGAGGCGATCACAGGCCTCGATCTGGTTGAATTGCAGCTGCGTGTGGCGGGCGGCGAGCCACTGCCGCGGACTCAGGACGAGGTCAGGTTTTCCGGCCATGCCATCGAGGTGCGGCTCTGCGCTGAAGATGCCGCGCACGGTTTCATGCCGCAGTCGGGCCGGATGTTGCGCTGGCGCGCGCCAATGGGCCTGCGCGTGGAGGATGCACTGGAATCCGGCGGCGAGATACCGCCGTTCTACGATTCGATGATTGCCAAGATCGTCAGCCATGGCGCAACGCGGGATGAGGCGCGGCGCAGGCTGACGGCGGGTCTTGCGCAGATGACGGCATTGGGCGTCACCACCAATCAGTCGTTCCTTGCGCGCTGCCTCGATCATCCGGCCTTCGCGTTGGGGCAGGCGACCACAGCGTTCATCGACGAGCATTCGGCCGATCTGATCGGTGTGAAGGCTGGCGGTCTGCATGCCGCCGTCGCGGCGCTTCTGGTGCATGTCTCGGCTATCGGGCCGGTTCATGCGCGGCAGCGTCTGGGCCTCGCGCATGGTTATACCATTCCGATGCGTTTCGATCTCGACGGCCATGTCATCGAGCCGACGGTGCGGCGCGAGCGTGGCGACGTGTTCCGGGTTGGGCTCGCGGAATCAGAACATGCCCTGACGTTCGGATCGCGTGACGGTAATGCGCTCACTTTCACAAGCGACGGGGTTCTGGGATCAGCTACGTTCGTGCGCGAGGGCACGAATCTCTATTTCAGTTTCGCCGGGGTCACGTCCCATGTGTGGGATCTCTCCCATGCCGCCGTGATGAAAGCGGGCGATGCCGGATCTGACGGCAAGCTGCGGGCGTCCATGAACGGGCGCGTGGTGTCGGTGCTGGCCAAGGCGGGAGACATTGTCGCGGCTGGCGCGCCGGTGATTGTGCTTGAGGCGATGAAGATGCAGCATGTCCATGTGGCGCCCGTCTCGGGCAAGCTCACCGCGCTGAACGCCGCGGAAGGCGATCAGGTCACGACCGGATTTGTGGTCGCAGAGATCGAGCCTGCACAGGACGCGGCTTAGAACGAAATTTAACACTCGTCATTGCGAGGAGAACTTGCGACGACGCGATCAGTCCTTGCTAGGTCTTCTCTGGATTGCTTCGCTTCGCTCGCAATGACGTCATGAGATTTTGAGAGGATTGGCTATGTCTGACGCAACTGTCCTGCACGAGAAACGCGGCCACGCGTTCTGGATCACGATCAACCGGCCCGACAAGCGCAATGCGCTGAATGCCTCGGTGATCGCCGGGATCGTCGATGGCTACCGCCGCGCGCACGAGGACAACGATGTGCGCGTGATCGTGTTGACCGGGACCGGTACCAAGGCGTTCTGCGCCGGCGCCGATTTGCAGCCGGGTGCAGGCTTTGCATTCGATCTCTCGCAGCCCAATCTCGCCTACGCCGACATGCTGCGCACCGCGCAGAACGCGACCAAGCCGACCATTGCCCGCGTCAACGGCGTCTGCATGGCGGGCGGCATCGGGCTGTTGTGTATGACCGATATGGCTGTGGCGTCGGACGACGTGGTGTTCGGATTGCCCGAGGTGAAAGTCGGCGTGTTTCCGATGCAGGTGCTAAGCCTGCTGCAATCCATCGCGCCGCCGCGTCTGGTGCGCGAATGGTGTTTCACCGGCGAGCCGTTCACCGCATCGGAGGCGAAGAACGCGGGACTTCTCAATCATGTGGTGCCCGCCGGCGACCTCGACGCCAAGGTCGGATGGCTGGTGTCGCGCATTACAGACAAGTCGCCGACCGCGATCCGCCGCGGCAAGTATGCCATGCGGGCGCTGGCTTCGATGTCGTTCGATCAGGGCATCGCCTACACCGAATCCCAGATTGCCGTGCTGGCCATGACGCAGGACGCGAAGGAGGGGCTCGCGGCCTTCGCCGAAAAGCGCAAACCGGTCTGGACGGGGAAGTGATGCTATGACCAAAGTGTGGATTGAATCGGCGCTGAACGGGCCATGGACTCGCGCCAAGCAGCCGGGCATTCCCGTCGCGGTCGAGGAGATCGTCGCGGACGGCATCGCCTGCGCCGAGGCCGGCGCAGCCATCATCCATGCCCATGCCTATGACGTGATAACAGGCCGTCAGAAAGACGACTGGGAGATTTACGCGCGCATCATCGAGGGCATCCGCGCCAAGGTGGATGTGATCGTTTATCCGACCATCCCAAGCCCGGGATTGGGACAGGAGCAAAACACCAATCGGTTCGGCCACACGCTGGAGCTGGCGAAGCGCGGCCTGATCGAATGGGCGGTGATCGATCCGGGTTCGGTTCACATTTCACGGTTCGACGATCTCGCCCATGGCGGCGTCTATATGAATCCGCATGAGGACATCATGGAAGGCATGCGGATCGCGCGCGCTCACAATGTCCATCCGAGCTACGCGATCTACGAGCCGGGTTTCACACGGCTCGGGGCAGCGCTCGCGGCGATTGAGCCCCCGTCGCCGACGCCGGTCTATCGCTTCATGTTTTCGGACGAGTTCGCCTGGGGCTTCCCGCCGCGCGAGAAATATCTCGACATTCATCTGGAGCTACTGGCAGAAGCCGCGCCCGGCGCGCCGTGGATGATCGCGGGTCTCGGCGTCGATATTACGCCGTTGATCCCGCACGCGGTGGCGCGCGGCGGCCACGTCCGCGTCGGGCTTGAAGACATCAACTGGGGAAGTGCCCAGACCAACGAAGCGCTGGTGAGGGACGCGGTGCGGCGCGTTCGCAAGGCTGGTGGCGAACCGGCGGCGACGGCCGAGGTCCGGCTTGAGCTAAAGGCTATGGATGCAGCACGGGGGCGCGCTTAGCGCCCCGACATCCAGCGATCAAAGATCGTCATTGCGAGGAGCGTAAGCGACGAAGCAATCCAGCTCTTTCTCATTAAGACTGGATTGCTTCGCTTCGCTCGCAATGACGTTCTTCCTGACGATCAAGATTCCGAGGCCTAAGAACGATTCGCGCTCTCAGCGTCCCTTGAACACCGGCTTGCGCTTTTCCATAAAGGCCGCGCGGCCTTCCTTGTAGTCTTCGCTCTTGAAACAGGCATCGACCAGTTCTTCGCAACGCTTCATGTTGCGCATGAGCTCATCCTTGCAGGCTTCACCGACGATGAACTTGATCGAATCCACCGTCAGCGGCGCGTTGGCGGCGATCGTGGCGGCGTAGTTCTTCACGAAGAATTCGAGTTCGTGATTTTCGACGATGCGGTTGACGAGGCTCATCTCGACGGCCTCCATCGCCTCGAACAGCCGCGCCGTGAAGAAGATTTCCTTGGTGAATGACGGACCGACCACGTCCATCAGCCGCTTCACGCCGGGATAGCCGTATCCGAGGCCGAGCTTGGCGGCGGGCACCGCGAAGCGGGCATCCTCCGAACAGATGCGCAGGTCGCAGCAGCTTGCCAGCCCCATGCCGCCACCGACGCAGAAGCCGCGGATCATGGCGATGGTCGGCTTCGGAAATTCATGCACGCTGGCATAGGCGGATTCGACCGCCTCGTTGTACTTCCTGACGCCTTCCTCGGTCGCGCGCTCGTCGCCGAACTTCGAGATGTCCGCGCCCGCGACAAAGGCCTTGTCTCCCGCGCCGGCCAGCACCACCACGCGGATGCCGTCGTCGCTAGCGTATTCGGTCATCAGCCGGGTGCAGGCTTCCCACATCTCCAGCGACATCGCGTTGCGGCGCTCGGGATTGTTGAAGATCACATAGCCGACGTTGCCGTCCTTGCGGGAGATCACCTTGTCGGTCGAAGCCATAGCCGTGTTCCTTGATTGGCGCATTCCGCAAAAGTGGGTACCGGTTTTGCGAGCAGAATACGCGTTAGATAAATGTCAGACGACCTTGCTCTCCTGGAGCGAGGCGATCTCCTGTTCACTGAAACCAAATTCCGTCAGCACGTCGCGGGTTTGCTCGCCGGCGAGGGGCGGGCGGGCGGCCATGCGGCTTGGCGTGCGCGACAGCGTGAAGGGCTGACCAACGAGATGCTTGCCGGCGTCCGGCAATTGCTGCGCGATGCCCAGATGCCTGACCTGCTCGTCATCGAACACCTGATCGATGGAGTAAATAGGGCCGCACGGCACGCCGGCATCGTTGAGAATATTGACCCATTCGCCGGTGGTGCGCTTCGCCAAGTATGTGCCGATCGCGGCGTTGAGGGCATCGCGGTTCTTGGAGCGCAGCGCGATGGTCGCATAATCCGGGTGCTTCAGCAGGTCCGGCGCATCGATCGCCTGCGCGAAGCGCTCCCAGATCCGCCCGCCGGTGGTGGCGATGTTGATGAAGTTGTCGCTGGTCCTGAACACGCCGGTC
>JAGVII010000839.1 GCA_020056155.1 Afipia sp. | reverse complement strand
TGGATCATCAGGCGCTGCCGCCCGCCGACCTGTATTTGAGCGGCGACCCGGATCTCACCCTGCACCTTATCGCGGATGAGCTGGGCGTGGGTGCGGGCTCGGAGCCGGACACGCTTCCGGCCTTGCCTGCGCTGAACCTCGAGAAGCAGGCCCGGGAACTCGATGTCGTCTCGCTTGCTGCAGCGATCGGGGAGGTTTTGCGCGACGAGATCGTCTCGCTGGTGCGACTGCCGCTGGGTTGGGCCGGCGAGTCCTGGCACTTTCGCCACCCGCTTGATTATCTCGGTTCCGATGGCGGCGCCGGTATTGGTTCCGGCCCCGGCATGCTCGTTGGCGCAGCGCTTGCGTTCAAGGGCTCCGAACGGCTTCCGGTCGCCGTCCTCGGCGACGGGGACACGATGATGGGGGTTTCGGCGCTGTGGACCGCCGCTCACTACAAGCTGCCTTTCCTGGCGATCGTTTCGAATAACCGGTCGTTCTACAATGACGAAATCCATCAGGAACGTGTCGCGCGCACGAGAGACCGGCCGGTCGAAAACAAGTGGATCGGGCAGCGGATCGGAGACCCCGACATCGACATCGCAGCCATTGCGCGAGCGCAAGGGCTCGTCGGAATCGGCCCTGTAACGACCACGGCCGATCTCGTCAAGGCCGTTCGCGAAGGGGTCTCGGCCGCAAAGGCGGGTGCGTCGGTCGTGATCGATGCGCGGGTGAAGCCCGGCTATAACCCGACGATGGCCGCCGGGATGACCCGCGAAGGGTCCAAAACAGCCGGAGACTAGTCGACCTCTTCAGGCGTCGCGTAGCTGTCCCCGAAATTGCGTTGAACCGTGGCGAGATAGCCCAGGAATCTCGCCTTGTCCTCTGGAGCGAAGCCGGTCGTTGCGCGATCGATAACGTGTTCGGCGCAGGGGATCAGTTTTTTCTTCAACCCGCGCCCCCTCGGCGTGAGCCTCACGTTCAGCTTGCGTCTATCGGTATCGTCACGTTCCCGGGTCACCAGCCCGGAGCGTTCCATCGCCGCCAAGGCAGAGAGGGTTGTGGGCTCCATCGTGCCGATTCGTTGAGATAGTTCGCGCTGTGTTAGGCCGTCCTCTTGCCAAAGGGCGCGCAAGAAGTACCACATGCCGAGCGTTACGCCATGCGGTTCGATCTGCGACTGAAGATAACGCTGCATCGCACGATTAGCCATGCGCAACTGATAGCCGATGCTCGATTGCAAAGGCAAATCGTTAAACTCGACCGCTGGCTCTTCGACCCGCGCCTGATTTCTGTTTGCCATGATTTCCGGGTCTCGGCTCTAATCTAGTCCTCTATTCATGCGTGCGTTACCAACTTTCGCGCACCCACGCGGAACGTCGAGGGTACCGCACAAATGTTTGAGAGGCCAAGCGAGATAATCTTGGACCTGGCTGCCCGACCCTCATACCGTTGATGGCAAGCGGAGCATCTCCAAAACGACAACCGCGATAAAGGGAAGGGCCGACATGCTCGGACTTATCGCAATAGATAGCAATGCCTCCATTCCGCGCGCCGCACCCCTGTGCGTTTCGAAGCGCGGATTGGGCTAATGAGCGGCAGCCATTCAGAGGACGAAACGGATATGCGGGCATCCAGTGCGAAGCTGCGTCTGGCGGCCGACACGACAGATGAGATCGATTTGGTCATCCAGGACGTCTCCATGCGTTTCAATACGCGTGAAGGGACGGTGACCGCAGTTGACGGGGTGTCCTTCGAGATCAAACGAGGGGAATTCGTGTCGATCATCGGCCCGTCGGGTTGCGGCAAGTCGACGGTGTTCAACATCCTCGGAGGGCTCGTAGGCGGTTATGACGGGTCCGTCGTGGTCGGAGGCGAGCGGATCTCAGGGCCTCATGCGTCGATTGGCATGGTTTTCCAGGAAGAATCGACATTCCCGTGGCGTACCGTGATCGACAACGTCGCCTTTCCGCTAGAGGTCAAAGGCGTGCCTAAGACCGAGCGTTATGCGGTCGCGCGCAAGTTCATCGACATGGTTGGCTTGACTGGCTTCGAGCAGCGCTATCCGTCCGAGCTCTCC
>JAGVII010000148.1 GCA_020056155.1 Afipia sp. | reverse complement strand
GGGCGGGAATCAAACCCGATCGATTGGCGACGGTGATGGTGTAGGGGAGGGGGTCACCCCCTCCCGATTGTGGGCGGGTTCCCGGAAACGGGGCAGGGCAGACGCATCTAAATCCGTAACAATCTGAGCCGTTTGTCCTCGGGGGGGAGTTTTTCTCCAGGTCAGCGCTTCGGACGTTTGTATTTCGGGAAATCTTTGGCGCGTTTCTGGCGGGTACGTTGGATGATCAGATCGGCGTAAGTCTGCGTGAGTTCCAGGTAGCGCTGATAGTTGGCGAGGGCCTCCTGCAGACTCCGGATCTGATCGGCAGGCACATACTGGACCACATTGCGTCCGGACTGCCAAGTCTGGTGGTTGTAGTAGCGACCAGCACGCATGGGGCAGATTTTCCCCCGCTCCATCAGCTTGATCTGTTGAATCTGTTTCAGGATTTCTTCGGGGCTTGACTTCATACGCGGAAGTATATAGATATCTATACACTATGTCAAAGCAACCACCGCAATCGATTACCGTGATCAGTTTGCTCGACTGCTTTGAGGACGTGCCCGACCCGCGGGTTGATCGCACCAAGAGCCACAAATTGCTCGACATTCTTGTCATCAGCATCTGTACGCTTATATGCTGCGGCGAGAGCTTCAACGACATGGAAGAGTTCGGAAATGCCAAATACGATTGGCTGAAAACATTTCTGGAATTGCCAAACGGCATCCCGACGCACGACACGTTCAACAGAGTCTTTGCGGCGCTGGATCCACAATATTTTCTCGACAGTTTCCTGCGGTGGACCCAGAGCCTGCGCAAAGCGATCCCGGGAGAAATCGTCGCAATGGATGGCAAAGCCCTGCGCCGCGCCTTGAATCAAGGGCAGTCGTTGCCCTATGTCGTTAGTGCCTGGGCCGTGGAAAACGGTTTGGTCTTGGGCCAGCTTAAAGTCGCCGAGAAATCCAACGAAATCACCGCCGTGCCCGTACTGCTACGCGCCTTGGAACTACGCGGGTGCATCGTCACAACCGATGCCATGGGGTGCCAGAAAAGGATCGCCAAACAGATCGTTGCATCCGGCGCCGATTACGTCCTGGCTCTCAAAGGCAACCATGAAACCGTACACGAGGAGGTCAAGACATATCTCGATGACGCTATCCTCCAGCAGGCGGGCATGCCCGCATCCCAGGGGGGAAAATCTGAACTGGTCCACACCGAGACGCTGGAGAAAGATCATGGGCGTCTGGAGACGCGCCGCTACTGGCAGAGCGAAAATATTGATTGGTTTGCCGACCTCACGAAGTGGGAAGGCCTGCGCAGCGTCGGCGTTGTCGAGGCCGTGCGTGAAATTAAAGGAAAAATCTCAACCGAGCGCCGTTACTACCTCTCCAGCCTCTCGTGCGATATAACCCGCTTCGCAAAGGCGGTGCGCGGACACTGGGGCGTCGAGAATAAGGTGCACTGGCACATGGACGTCAGCTTCGGAGAAGACCAATCGCGGGCTCGCACGGGCCACGCTGCGGAAAATCTTGCTACCTTGCGCCGATTGGCACTCAACCTGCTCAAACTGGAGACAACAAAAAAGCGTGGTATTCGCGGCAAGCAGAGATGCGCCGGTTGGGATCACCGGTATCTGCTGCGGCTGCTCGGAGTCGCTCCCACCGGATAAGGTCCGGCATCCATGATCAGTGCCGACGCACCGGGGGGCGCGCCCTCCGGCAGCTGTACATCTCTCCGAAAAAGTCAGAACCGCCGATTCAAAGCGGCGGTCTCACTCTGGAGGCTCATCAATCCTCAAGTTTCACGCGCCGGAATCAATCTTTGTCGCCACCGCCGCTCATGACCGCATTAGATGCGTCTGCCCTGTGTACGCCCGGCATGGGCGTGAGTCAATGGGGCGTATCGCGCCGTCTAAAATGTAACTTTGAGGGGATACATCGCGCCATTGAAAATGTAACCCTTGGATCTCAACGAGGATTCATTGAGAGGGGGTTACGTCGATGGGAGGAAAGACCCGCCGGGAGTACCTCAGGACGATCCATCCCCGCTATCGCAAGGCCGACCGTCAGCAACGGCGGCTGATCCTTGACGAGTTCTGCAGCAACTGTGGCTACAACCGCAAATACGCCATCCGACTGCTCAACGGACCGCCGCCGGGCAAGCGCCCGCACAAAACGCGCAACAGGCGTTCGTCCACGCGCTACGGCTCGCAGTTGCTCTCGGTTCTCGCTTTCGTCTGGGAGGCGGCAGGATTTCCCTGGTCACTGCGGCTCAAGGCACTGCTGCCATTGTGGCTGCCTTGGATCCGCCGGCACTTCGGCATTTCGGCGCAGACTGAGCGCCAGTTGCTTAGCATCAGCCCGCGGCAGATGGACCGCCGGCTCAAGGAACGTAAGCTGCGCCTGAAACGACGGATCTACGGCCGCACCAAACCCGGAACGCTGCTCAAGCACCACATTCCCATCAAGACCGACTCCTGGGATGTGACAACCCCCGGGTTCGTCGAAGTCGACCTGGTCTCGCATTCGGGCAACAGCGGCGACGGGGAATTTATCTACTCGCTCAACGTCACGGACATCCATACCACCTGGGTGGAAACCCGCGCCGTACTGGGCAAAAGCCAGGCGCACGTCGTCGACGCCCTCGAACACATCCGCGCAACGCTTCCCTTTCGACTCCGTGGCATCGATACCGACAACGGCTCGGAGTTCATCAATCACCATCTCTTGAGCTACAGCCGTAGCCACAGCATCCAGTTCACGCGTGGACGACCCTACAAGAAAGACGACAACGCCCATGTCGAGCAGAAAAACTGGACTCATGTGCGC
>JAGVII010000258.1 GCA_020056155.1 Afipia sp. | reverse complement strand
GTATTGAGGTCGGCGGGCAGCACTTCGACCTTGCGGCCGGTATCCTTGATGAGCCTGGCCGCGACGGCGTCAAGCTTCGCCTTGTCGCGGGCCACCAGAATGAGGTCGTATCCGCGCCGCGCCAGCCGGTCCGCGTAAAGGGCTCCGATTCCGGAGGAGGAGCCTGTCACCAGGGCCGTGCCCCTGATCTGTTGCTGAGACATTGTTGTCATCCTGTGTTGATCCGTTGAAACCGGCGTTGACCGATATTGACGAGACCAATCTAGGGAGCTATTTGTCTGTCTCAAATGTCATATAAACCTCTTTTTAGGACATTCGGCAGGCAGGAGTGACGCCATGAAGCGGATCGGCCTCGTCGTTTTCCCGGGCTTCCAAATCCTTGATCTGGTTGCCGTTTCCGTGTTCGAGGTGGCGAACATGGCTGCGCCCGCGCCAGCCTACGAGGTTCAGCTTCTGTCCGAGCGGGGTGGCCCCGTGATGAGTTCGTCCGGTGTACCGGTCGAAACCAGGCCCTTCGGCAAGGCGGCATACGACACCGTGATGGTCACCGGATGGCTCATTCCCACGCCATCGTCGGCCGGTCTTCTGGCTTTCATGAATTCGGCGAGCAAGGCATCGCGGCGGGTCGCCAGCATTTGCACCGGAGCCTACGTGCTGGCCGAAGCGGGTCTTCTCGACGGCCGCCGTGCGACAACGCACTGGGCGTTTGCGCGGTCGATGCAATCGCAGTTTCCGAAGGTCAAGGTTCAGGAGGACAAGATCTTCATCGTCGACGGATCGATCTGGACGTCGGCGGGGATGACATCGTGCATTGATCTGTGCCTTGCGATGGTCGAGAGCGATCTCGGCGTCGATATTGCGCGAAGTGTCGCCCGCAAGATGGTGGTCTATCACCGGCGGACCGGCGGGCAGTCACAGTTCTCCGCCTTGCTGGAACTTCAGCCGAAATCGGACCGCATTCAGGACGCGCTGGCTTACGCGAAGAAAAACCTGAAGAGCGATTTGTCGGTGGAGGTTCTGGCGGAGGCGGCGCGGCTCAGTCCCCGGCAGTTCAGCCGCGCGTTCCGCTCCGAAACCGGGCAGTCGCCGGCAAAGGCCATCGAGAACCTGCGCGTCGAAGCGGCAAGACTCTTGATGGAAGAAGCCCGGCATCCTGTGGACGTGATCGCGCGCGAAACCGGGTTTTCCGACCCCGAACGAATGCGCCGTGCATTCCTGCGGGCGTTCGGACAACCGCCGCAGGCGATCAAGCGCGCAGCGCGCATAGCGGCCGCTGCATAGCACTGCGTGGACCTGCCATGCGCGCGATCGGTTCGCAAACAGGGGAGAAAACGGACACGCTGTGGTACGCAGCATGACCCTGACGCCGAACCTGGAGGCCTTACGTGACTGCACCTTCGCTTTTCTCTCCGCTGAAAGTCGGGCCGTACCAGCTCAGCCACCGCGTCGTGATGGCGCCGTTGACGCGGATGCGGGCTGCGCACGAGGGCAATGCGCCGCATGCGTTGAACCTTGAGTATTACGCGCAGCGCGCCACGCAGGGCGGGTTGATCATCGCCGAGGCATCGCCGGTCACCCAAACCGGACGGGGCAATCCGCGGACCCCCGGCATCTATTCGCGCGAGCAGATTGCAGGATGGCGGGAAATCACCGACGCGGTTCACGCCAAGGGCGGCATCGTCTTCCTGCAGCTCTGGCACGTCGGGCGTGTTTCACATTCGTCGTTCCAGCCCGGCGGGGCCTTGCCGGTCGCGCTGTCCGCCGTTCCCATCTCCGGCAATTTCAGCGCCATGACGGCGGATGGAAAGCAGGTGCCTTACGAGACGCCACGGGCGCTCGAGATCAGCGAAATCGCGGGCATCGTCGACGCATTTCGGGAAGGTGCACGGAACGCGCTGGAGGCCGGTTTCGACGGTGTCGAGATCCATGGCGCGAACGGTTACCTGCTTGAACAGTTTCTGCAGTCGCGCATCAACCAGCGAACCGATGCATACGGCGGGTCGATCGAAAACCGTGCGCGCCTGCTCGCCGAAGTCACCGATGCAGCCATTGGCGTCTGGGGCGCTGACCGTGTGGCCGTGCGCCTGTCGCCCTATGGCGTCGCCAACGATACCGGCGAGGCCGATCCGATGCCGCTGTATGGTCATGTTGTGAAAGCGCTGGGCGCGCGGGGGCTCGCCTATCTGCATTTCATCGAACCGCGCAGCAGCGGCGCGGGCCGCGCCGACGTCAACCATCAGAATGTGCCGGCGGCGATGGAGTTGTTCAGGCCGCTCTGGCCCGGCGTGCTGATCACGGCGGGCGGCTTCACGGGAGAGTCCGCCGAAGATGCTGTCGCGTCAGGCAAGGCGGATGCGATCGCGTTCGGCCGCCACTTTATTTCGAATCCGGATTTGCCGCTGCGTCTTCAGCGGAAGTCGCCGCTCACGCCCTACAACCGGGCCACGTTTTATGGCGGAGCGGAGGCGGGATACACCGACTATCCGTTTGAACAGAGCGCCTGAACGTCCGGCGTTTACGGATCGAGTTCTGTGTCCCAATAAAGATAGTCGAGCCAGCTTTCGTGCAGGTAGTTCGGCGGGAACAGCCGTCCGTTGCGATGGAGCTGGTGGACCGTCGGCGCGAACGGCATCTGGCGCGGATGCATCCTCGCCTGCGCCATCGTCATGTTGCCTTTGCGCAGGTTGCACGGTGAACATGCCGCGACGACGTTTTCCCACGTGGTCTGGCCGCCGCGCGAGCGCGGGATGATGTGATCGAAGGTCAGATCGTCCTGTGAGGTGCAGTACTGGCAGGAGAAGCGGTCGCGCAGGAAGACGTTGAACCGGGTGAAGGCGGGATGCGTCGTCGGCTTCACGAACGACTTCAGCGAGACCACGCTCGGCAGTTGCATCTCGAAGGTCGGGCTGTGAACCGCGTGGTCGTAGTTCGCAACGATATTGACGCGGTCGAGGAACACGGCCTTGACAGCATCCTGCCAGGACCAGAGCGACAGCGGATAATAGCTCAGCGGCCGGAAGTCCGCGTTCAGCACGAGCACCGGCCAACCGCCTTGCGAGACATGTGCGTTCAAGTAACGCTCCTGGCCCCAAAACCCTATTGGCTGCGAAGCAGCTTGCTTCGACATACTACAGGGAGCGTGACGGGATTGTGAAGAGCGTTTCGGCCGACCTGCCGGTCACCCTTGCGCCTCAATCGGCCATCGACAGCATGTGCGCTTGTGCCGGTTTTACGCGGCCTTTCAGCGTGTCCAGATAAATTCGCTGGACCGCATCGGAACCCCGGCTTTCCACCACTTCGAGCTTGGGGCCCATCGCCGCGGTGAAGCCTGACCAGACCGCGCCGAATCGCTGATCGATTCCGCCCGGCCCCCATTCCTTGGCCCGTTTACGAATCTGGTCCGGCGCGAAGAACCATGTCGGCTTGGCGCCGGGCAGCGAATCGTCGTCTGGCGCGGCGTCCTGATGGGTGAGGCCGACCCGTCCGCTGTAGACCATCCGGTCGCCGAAATGCCGGTGCAACCGCGTGCGCAGATCGGGATTGCCCGCCATGTCGACGAAGGCGACGGGCTGGTCCGGCATCGATTCGATCTTGTCGTAGGTCACGACCTCGTCGTAGCAGCCAAGCGACGTGACGAAGTCCATGTTGCCCGCGGAGGTCAGGCCGACCACGCGCACGGGCTTGCGGTGGGTATGCAACAGCCACGCCAG
>JAGVII010000412.1 GCA_020056155.1 Afipia sp. | reverse complement strand
GGTGGCGCGCTTGCAGATTCCCGTGCTGAAAGCGGCCATCATCGGCCCCACTTTTTTCACCGACCCCGGACACCCCGCGCGCGCGCTGATGGAAGACATGAGCCGCGCCACGATCGGCTTGGGGCCGGAGGCCGATGGCGAGCATCCGGTCTGCGCGGAACTCCAACGCATTGCCGCGGGCATTCAATTTGAATTCCATCGCGATCCCGAGGTGTTCACCCGTTACAGCGCCGAACTGGAAAGCTTCATGGCGCATCGCAATCACGACCTGCAAGGCAGCGCGCAGGGCTTCATCGCGCTGGCCAAGACACAGGAAGCGCACGACATCGCCGCGCGCGCCGCCTGGCGCCTGGTCGCGTCGCGCGCGGCAGCCGTGCCGTCACACGCCATCGCCGACTTTCTGCGCGAGCACTGGACGCAGGTGCTGGCCGCCGACTGGTTGGTCGGCGGCGAGTCCGGCGCGGCGTGGCGCGAGGACGTCTCCATCCTGGAAGACCTGCTCTGGAGTCTCGAACCGAAGTCGACTGTCGAAGAGCGCACGCACCTCGGACAACTCGTGCCGACGCTGCTGCGTCAGATCAAGTTGAGCATGGACCATATCGGCGTCACGGCGGAAGTTCGCGCGCCATTCCTCGACGCTTGCTTTGCGCTGCAAGCCGCCGCCATTCGCGGCAAGACCGTCCGAATTCCGGAGTTGCCCGCGGCCAGCGCCGACGGGGCAGGCCACGACAAGGTGGTGGTGCAGCAAGCCGACGGATTGACGCTCAACGCCTTGTGCCCCGCCGACCCGGACGCGCGCGTCTCCAGCGATCACGTGCGCGAACTGGTCATCGGCGACTGGGTGGAATTCATGCTGCCCGACGGCGCCCTGCGCTGCGGCCGGCTGTGCTGGATCAGCCCGGAACTCGGCAATCCGCTGTTCATGAACTCCTCGTGGGATTGCGCCATCAGCGTCGCCCGGCCGGTCATCGAACGGCAACTCGCCTCCGGCCAGGCCTCCACCGGCAGCACGCTCTCCTTCTTCGAAAACGCCATCGAAAAGGCGCTGCACAAGAGCATGCCCACCAAGGCATAAACGCCTGCGCCCCGAGCCGTACCGCCACGGCTGACTTTCGTGTGAGTCTGAGAACGGCCAGAAGCGGTCTGCGATCACCATGCTCCAGAAGCGGACAAGCCGCCGAGCCAGGGGTATGCTGTCGGCGTTAATCGATGTGCCGTTCACGGAAATGTGAGCCTGGTCCCTTATCGCGATCCCTATTCGACCTCCACGTCATGCTCCAGCTTTTCCTGCTCGCCATGTTGGCCACCGTATTGATCTTGCCGCCACTGGTTCTATCCAAGCGCGGAGCAACCCTGCGATGGCGGACACGGCACCTTCTAGCGGCCTTGCCTGGTGCGGTTACCGGCATAGGATGGCAGCTTGGCAAGAATGCTCCCGACTACTTCAGTTGCCAAGGCGGGTTCAAGAACCTTCACTCCTGCTTCCTCGGCGGTTTAGATGTAACGTCCTTCGTTGGCTTTGTGGCGTTCTTCCCCATGATTGCGTTCTTCTATGTTGCGCTGCCGCTTTCTCTCTGGTTGTCCCTGAACACAGCAGCGAAGCAAATCGGCGAGTGGCACAGGAGGACGCAGCGGAGCGGTTCGGCCCCTGACCAGTAGCGACTGAATTAGCCGTCCCCGTTAGCTGATCATGTGGCATGGACTGCTTAGGGCACTACGCCGCCGCACAGAGCCGTGCCACCATGGCTGACTTTCAGTTGTAGAGGCTCTTGCCGAAGCGCTCGAAGCGCGGCAGCCAGTTGCCGGTGATGTCGGCGGAGACGAGAATCCGGCTGGCGCGGCCGATCAGCTGATTCCGTTCCACGAGACCGATGTAGCGCGAGTCGGCGCTGTTGTCGCGGTTGTCGCCGAGCATCAGGTAGCGGTCGGCGGGAATCTCGATTGGACCGAAGTTCGCCGCGCTGGCGAACTCGTTCAGCCATTGCACATCATATGGCTGGGCGCCGATCGTCTCGCGCAGGCGC
>JAGVII010000688.1 GCA_020056155.1 Afipia sp. | reverse complement strand
TGGAGATTCTCGAGGCCGACGCCATCCGTCACGACTACGCGGCGCTGCCCGGGCTCAGGCCCGATCCCGCGGGGCGGGTGCTCGTGGTCGGCAACCTCCCGTACAGCGTCGGCACGGCGATCCTCGCCTCGCTGCTCACGTCGCTGACCGTCACGCCAGTCCTCTCGTACTATCTGCTGTCCGGGGGCGTTCGAGAGCACAGAGGCGACAATTTTGTTGTGCGCAGCCTCAAACGCGGCAATCGGGCGCTACTGACCTGGGCATTTGAGCGGCGTGGCTTCGTGCTTGGTGCCGTCGCGATCATGCTTGTGATTGCTGGCTGTGCCGCGACATTGCTGCCCAGAAGCTTCCTGCCTCCGTTCAACGAGGGCACGCTCGTGCTGTCGCTGCAATATAATCCGGGCATCTCCCTCGCTGAATCACATCGGCTTGGATTGCTCGCTGAGCAGCTTCTGGCGAAGGTCCCTGAAGTCAAATCCGTTGGCCGCCGCACGGGGCGCGCTGAACTCGACGAACATGCTGAAGGAGTGCACTTTAGCGAGGTCGACGTTGACCTTGTTCGCTCAAAACGACCCAAACCCGAGGTCCTGGCAGACATTCGGGAAAGCTTGTCAGCCCTTCCTCTCTCGGTTGCCGTGGGCCAGCCGATTAGCCATCGGCTCGACCATCTACAATCCGGAGTACGCGCGCAAATCGTCCTGAAGATCTTTGGCGATGACCTCGATACGCTGCGCCGGCTTGCCGATACCGCACGCCAGCAGCTCTCGTCGGTGCCAGGCGTTGTCGACCTGCAAGTCGAAAAGCAGGTGCTCCTTCCGCAGCTTCGTATCCAGGTCGATTACGAACGCGCGGCCCTATACGGTCTGACCCCGGCTGCTGTGACGCAAGCACTCGAAGGCTTGTCCAATGGCCGAAGGGTTTCGCAGATCATCGAAGGCAACCGCCGGTTCGACGTGGTGATACGCCTTTCAGATCAGGACCGTTCCACCACCGGCCTGCGGGACCTTCTGATCGCAACGCCGACGGGATACGCGCCGCTTGGAATGTTCGCCGAGGTCATTGAGGCGGACGGGCCGAACCAGATTCAACGCGAGGGCGCTCAACGACGTATTGTCGTCTACGGCAACGGCGACGGAAAACGCGACATGACCGCGATCGCGGCAGACATTCGCCGCGCTCTGTCCGAGATGAAAATGCCGCAAGGCTATACGACCGCCTTGGAGGGAACTTTCCTGGCACAGGAAGAAGCCGCAATGCGAATAGGCGCATTGTCGCTGATCTCGCTGGCGGCGATTTTCATCGTGCTCTACAGCCGGTACCGTTCGGCCGCGCTCTCATTGATCATCATGAGCGGCATCCCACTCGCGCTAGTCGGCAGCGTTCTTGCGCTCAATATCGCCGGGCAGCCGTTATCGGTCGCATCGATGATCGGCTTCATCACGCTCGCCGGCATTTCCGCGCGCAACGGCATTCTCAAGATTTCGCACTACATCAATCTCTCCCTTCATGAGGGTGAGACTTTCGGTCGTGCGCTCATTATTCGGGGCAGCCTTGAGCGGCTAACACCTGTCCTGATGACGGCATTATCCGCCGGCCTTGCATTGATACCGCTTCTTTTTGGGGCGGATGAGCCAGGCCGAGAAATCCTGCATCCGGTCGCGGTCACAATTTTTGGCGGTCTTCTGAGCGCCACTTTGCTCGACACCGTTCTAACGCCGGTTCTCTTCCTGACCTTCGGCAAAAAGCCTCTGGAGCGACTGACCGCACAGCGCGCCGATGCCTTAGTGCCCACTGAAGCGTTCTAACCCTCAACTGAAAGAAGGAAATGAGGATGATCAAAAGAAGTATGTTGGCAATGCTCGTCGTCGTTGCAAGCCTCGGCATTGCGAATGCCCAAGCCGGGAAAGGCGCGAATGGCGGAAAGGTCGCGAAGTCGCAGGGGCACCCCATCGAGTTCGTGCAGAAGGACCAGCAAATCATCTTTTACCTCGGTGACGACGACGGCTCGCCGCTGCCAACTGAAAGCATCCGCGGTCGGGCAACCATTCAAGATGGCGGCAAGACAACAACGAT
>JAGVII010000723.1 GCA_020056155.1 Afipia sp. | reverse complement strand
TCCAAGGCCTTCAAGGAAAGCCGGCGCCAGTGGTTCTGCGATCAGGTCACCAAACTCGGGGTGAAGAATCCCGAGCTTCTGGCGACACAACTGGCCGTGCTTGTCGATGGCGCGATTGCCCAGAACCTCGTCCTGCGCGATCGCTCGGTTGCCAGGGCGGCGCAGGATGTGGCTCGGCTGTTGCTGGTGAACGCGGGCGTCAAACCAACTGACTCATAGTTAAAAAGCCTGCCGCACGATGCATCGTGCGGCAGGCTTGTTCGCAGAATATCCTTCATGATCGCTCATGCGCGTGCGACCAACGCTCGCTTCGCCTACGGTTTGTCGCGTCCCCACGGAAGGAGCGATGCCGGAAAGTCCGCCGCATAGCGCCGTCCTTTGGGCGGGTGCGGGGGGGCCTGCCAAGGATGCGGGTCTGGCTCGATCACTTTCCGATAAAGGTGCCATGTGGCATGACCGAGCACGGGCAGGACGACGGCGAGACCGAGGAACAACGGGATCGATCCGATCACCAGCAACGCAGCAACGATCAGTCCCCATGTTGCCATGGCAACCGGATTCTTCATCACAACCTGCAGCGAGGTTCGGATTGCATCGGTCGTATTCGCATGTCGATCGAGCATCAGCGGAAACGCCACGACACTGATACACAAGGCGATAACGGCGAACAGGAAGCCGACGCTGCACCCCACGATCATCAGTTGCAGTCCTTCGCTGGTCGTAAAAATGCGTGAAGCGAAATCGGGAATGCTTGCCGCGGGAGTGTTGCCGAAGATGGCAACATAAATGGAATCCGCGGTGGCGACCCAGACCACAAACAGGATGAGCAGGATTACACCAAGTCCGAGCATGGCCCCGAATGATGGAGCACGCAGCACGCCGAACGCATCCCAGGCAGATGGTTCTTCACCCCGTTCGCGGCGACGGCTGAGTTCATAAAGTCCGAGAGCCGCGAAGGGGCCGATCAATGCGAAGCCTGCCGCCAGCGGAAACAGGAGCGGCAACACCGAATAGCCTAGCACCGTTCTGGCTATCACAAGCCCCAGTACGGGATAGATGATGCACAGGATGACCGCGTGGCTTGGAATCGCCTTGAAGTCCTCCCAGCCCAGCCGCAACGCCTCACGCAGATCGGAGAAGCCAATGTTGCGAACAACCGGGGTGGCGGCAGTGTCAGGTACAACCTGCGGGATGTTGTCAGAGTACGGTGTGGCCATGGTCACAATCTCCCATGCATTCGCACCGGCGAGATTGGGCGTCACTTTCTGAGCGGCGTTCAATCGCCTTCGTGCGCAGAAGTCGCGATCGGATCTGCTAAGGCGGCCAAGTTCACGAAAACAGCTTTGCCGTCAAAACAGGTCCGCGACCTGTAGAACAAGTATAACGCAATCCGGAAAGAATAGCACGCTGTTAGATCGATTGTGCATCTGCACAACACAGCCACGCCTCGTGTTCCTTGCCAGAGGCTGACGCGGCGTCGGCTCGGTGATTGCAATGCGGTATTCCGCCCCACGATAGGTGAATGTGCCGACAAGTTGCTCCCACCATCGGCTTGCATAGGCCGGTCTATTGACAAGCAAGCCCGCCGAGGAACATCCTGTAGTGGTAATGCCCACGTTCAATGACACCAGCGATCGCAACATCGCGCTGAGTTGAACCTGACCGATCTAACTGCTCTTGAATTGCAGATGTCGAGTTCAATGTTGCGACCGGTTAAGGGGGCAAGGCGGCCAGCATTGCGGTGGCTATCTCTAGGCTTGCCATCCAATGTCGACATGAACCATGCCCCTTAAAGTCCGTAGCCTCTAGAGGCAAGGATGAACAAGGGATGGCTGTAGCACTCATACTGCTTTTGGTCGCGGTTGCCTCGGTGGCGTTCCACCTCTGGAGTCCATGGTGGTGGACGCCCATTGCCTCAAACTGGCGTTACATCGACGACACCATCACCATGACGTTCTGGATCACCGGCGCCGTCTTCTTCGCAGTCGTCGCGTTTATGGCCTATTGCGTCTATCGGTTTCATCACAAGGAGGGCAGGCAGGCGGCCTACGAGCCGGAAAACAAGAAACTCGAATGGTGGCTCACGATCGGAACCGCGGTCGGTGTCGGGGCGATGTTGGCCCCTGGCCTGGTTGTCTGGCATCAGTTTGTAACGGTTCCCGCCGATGCGACAGAAATCGAGGTCATGGGCCAGCAGTGGCGCTGGAGCTACCGGCTGCCAGGCAAAGACGGCCGCATGGGGACGTCGGATGCCAGCAACGTCAGCGCAGAAAATCCTCTGGGTTTGAATCCCAAGGATTCCGCAGGACAAGACGACATCGTGATCGAGAATGACGACCTCCATCTGCCGATCGGTAAGCCGGTGAAGGTGCTGCTGCGATCGATCGATGTCCTGCACAATTTCTATGTGCCGGAGTTCCGCGCCAAGATGGATATGGTTCCGGGCTCCGTCACTTATTTCTGGTTTACGCCCACGCGAACCGGATCGTTCGAGGTTCTTTGCGCCGAGCTTTGCGGTCTCGCGCACTCGCAGATGCGGGGCAAGGTTATCATTCAGGAAGAGAAAGACTATCGGGCGTGGCTGGAACAGCAGCAGACATTCGCGGAACTGTCCGGTCAGCGCAACATCAAGAAGGCGACTTACACGACAGGCAGCGAATGACATATCGATGAAGAGGCGCCGCACTTAGTCGGGCGAACTCTTTGCTTTGAGAGGAAGGCCAAGGAGGACATTTCGATGGTTGATGTCCCGTCTGACGTCGTTGCAGGCATCCCGCCGGCTGAGGTGGGAGAGGTCGATCTCTATCATCCGCGCAGTTGGTGGACGAAGTACGTCTTCTCTCAGGATGCCAAGGTCATCGCCATACAGTATTCGCTCACAGCGATGGCAATCGGGATGGTCGCGCTGGTGCTCTCGTGGCTGATGCGGTTGCAGCTCGGATTTCCTGGCACGTTCTCGTTTATCGATCCAGGCCAGTATCTCCAGTTCATCACCATGCACGGCATGATCATGGTGATTTACCTGCTCACCGCGCTGTTTCTGGGTGGCTTCGGAAACTATCTCATCCCGCTGATGGTCGGCGCGCGCGATATGGTGTTCCCGTATGCGAACATGCTGAGCTACTGGATCTATCTGCTCGCCGTTCTGGTCTTGGTAGCGACGTTCTTCGTGCCTGGTGGTCCGACCGGCGCCGGATGGACGCTATACCCGCCGCAGGCAGTTCTCTCCGGAACGCCGGGGCAGGAAGCGGGCATTATCATGATGCTGCTGTCGCTGATCCTGTTCATTGTCGGATTCACGATGGGCGGCCTGAACTATGTGGTGACCGTGCTACAGGCCCGCACGCGCGGAATGACGCTGATGCGGATGCCGCTGACGGTGTGGGGGAT
>JAGVII010000289.1 GCA_020056155.1 Afipia sp. | reverse complement strand
GGTCATGGCGTGCATCAGGTGCTGGCTGCGAAAAACGGAGCGCTGATGGCGCCGACGCCGCTGACGCTGGCGGAAACCGCCAGCGTGTTCGGCGAGATGCTGACCTTCAAGCGCCTGCTGGCCCAGACCAAAAACGTCAAGGAGCGTCAGGCGCTGCTCGCCGGCAAGGTCGAGGACATGATCAACACGGTGGTGCGCCAGATCGCGTTCTACTCGTTCGAGCGCGCGATCCATACCGAGCGCCGCAATGGCGAACTGACCGCGCAGCGGATCGGCGAAATCTGGCTGAGCGTGCAGGGCGAAAGCCTCGGCCCCGCGATCGAGATCAAGCCCGGCTACGAGACGTACTGGATGTACATCCCGCACTTCATCCATTCGCCGTTCTATGTCTACGCCTATGCGTTTGGGGACTGCCTCGTGAACTCGCTCTATGCTGTCTATGAGAACGCCTCGGAAGGCTTCGCCGACCGCTATCTCGCGATGCTCTCGGCCGGCGGCACCAAGCATTATTCCGAGTTGTTGCAACCGTTTGGGCTGGATGCCAAGGACCCCAAATTCTGGGACGGCGGGCTGTCGGTGATCGAAAGCCTGATCGCCGAACTCGAGGCGATGGGCTAGGCTCGGCCGCCGTTTTCCAAGGCAATTGCCGGGCGCGGAAGGTCTCCTGTTCCGCATCGCGGAAATTCCTCGCCACAAGCATTGCATGACTTGTATGCGGGTGGTTTTAATCGGAGGTATCCGGGAGCCGCGACGTTGCCCTGCTTTCACAATTGGGCTAATTCGCGCTACGTTTTGAATGGTGCTGGAGGGGATCGATGGCTGACCATAGCGAAGTTGCGTACACCACGGCGGACGGGATGGACTATCCGGCCCATGAGCAGACTTACGAAGGTTTTCTCATGATGACGAAGTACGGGACGATTTCCGTCATCGTTATCCTCGCCCTGATGGCGATTTTTCTTACCTGATCGAATTCGGTTGTCCCGGCACCGTGGCCGGTGATTAAGTCATGCGCGGCCAAACGGCTGCGGGAGGCGTCATGAAAATTGCGATAGCCAAGGAAGTGGATGCAGCCGAGCCGCGCGTTGCGGCGACGCCGGACACCGTCAAAAAGTTCAAGGCTTTGGGCATCGATGTCGCGATCGAGCCGGGCGCGGGCATCAAGTCCGGTCTGCTGGATGCGGATTATGAGACCGCCGGTGCCGTGGTCAGCGCCGATGCGGTGAAGGATGCCGACATCGTCATCAAGGTGAAGCGCCCGGAAATCTCCGAAGTGGGGGCGTACCGAAAGGGCGCGCTGGTCATCGCGATCATGGACCCCTACGGCAACGAAGCGGCGCTGAAGGCGCTGGCCGATGCCGGCGTCTCGGCCTTCGCGATGGAACTGATGCCGCGCATCACCCGCGCGCAGGTGATGGACGTGCTGTCGTCGCAGGCGAACCTTGCGGGCTACCGCGCGGTGATCGAATCCGCCGAAGCCTTCGGCCGTGCGTTTCCGATGATGATGACCGCCGCCGGCACCGTGCCCGCTGCGAAAGTGTTTGTGATGGGCGTCGGCGTCGCTGGATTGCAGGCGATCGCCACCGCGCGCCGCCTGGGTGCCGTTGTCACCGCGACCGACGTGCGTCCGGCGACCAAGGAGCAGGTCGAAAGTCTCGGCGCCAAGTTCCTCGCGGTCGAGGACGAGGAGTTCAAGAACGCCCAGACCGCCGGCGGCTACGCCAAGGAAATGTCGAAAGAGTATCAGGCCAAGCAGGCCGCGCTCACCGCCGAGCACATCAAGAAGCAGGACATCGTCATCACCACGGCGCTGATCCCGGGCCGTCCGGCGCCGAAGCTGGTCACCGCCGAGATGGTCAAGTCGATGAAGCCCGGTTCGGTGCTGGTCGATCTCGCCGTCGAGCGCGGCGGCAACGTCGAGGGCGCGAGGGCCAACGAGATTGCCGATGTCGATGGCGTGAAGATCGTCGGCTACACCAATCTCGCCGGCAAGGTCGCGGCCTCGGCGTCGAGCCTCTATTCCCGCAATCTCTTGTCGTTCATCGAGACGCTGTACGACAAGGCCGCCAAGTCGCTCGCCGTGAAGTGGGACGACGAACTGGTGCAGGCCACCGCGCTGACCAAAGACGGCGCCGTCATTCATCCGAATTTTCAGCCGAAAGCATAAGGAGAGCCGACATGCATGGAATTGAGGCTGTCGACCCGTTTGTGTTCCGGTTGTCGATTTTCGTTCTCGCGGTTTTCGTCGGCTACTTCGTGGTCTGGTCGGTGACGCCCGCGCTGCATACGCCGCTGATGTCGGTGACCAACGCGATTTCGTCGGTCATCGTGGTCGGTGCGCTGCTGGCCACCGGTGTCGCGCAGGTCGGCAACGACGACGGCCCGCTCTGGGCGCGCGCATTCGGTTTCATCGCGCTGATCTTTGCGTGCATCAACATATTTGGCGGCTTCCTTGTCACCCAGCGCATGCTGGCGATGTACAAGAAAAAGCAGAAGTGACGGGGCAGGGAACATGAACGC
>JAGVII010000661.1 GCA_020056155.1 Afipia sp. | reverse complement strand
AGGCGGTTTATCAGTTCTATCTCGGCTGGTACGACGCCAATCCCGCCGATCTCAATCCATTGCCGCGCATGGAGTATGCGAAGAAGCAGGTCGAATACATGGGCGGCGCGGAGGCGGCGATCAAACGCGCGCGCGACGACTTCAAGGCCGGACAATATCGCTGGGTCGCCAGCGTGATGAGCCAAGTGGTGTTCGCAGAGCCCGCCAACAGGGAAGCGCGCGAGCTCGGCGCCGATGCGCTGGAACAGCTCGGCTATCAGAGCGAGGCCGCGACCTGGCGCAATGCCTATCTGCTCGGCGCGCTTGAGCTGCGCAATGGCGTCGGCCCGCAGCCGCCGGCGCTGGTCAACGCGGAACTGCTGAAAGGCATTTCCATCGATCTCGCGTTCGATTTTCTCGGCGTGCGGCTGAACGCCGCCAAGGCGGAAGGCAGGCATATCGTCATCAACTGGACCTTCACCGATCTCAACGAAACCTACGTGATGAATCTGGAGAATTCCGCGCTGACGCACACGTCGGGAAAACTCTCCGACAAGGCCGATGCCAGCGTAACGCTGACCCGCGCCGCGCTCGACGCCATCACGCTGAAACAGCGGACGTTCCTCGGCAGCGTGCTCACCGGCGACGTCTCGGTGGGCGGTAATCCGCTGAAGCTGCGCGAACTGTTCGGGATGCTCGACGAATTCTCGACCGGCTTCGAGATCGTGGAGCCGAAGAAGGCGGCGGTGGAGTAGCGAACCGACCGAATGAAATATATTTGATATGCGCCGCGCGGCATTGACTTCGCAGTTGCGGAGCGCAAGGTTCATGCACTCGCATCGACTTTGCGGAGCGCCAGTTTCCGCCGCCGCCCAGCAACACAGCCAAGGACAACCAAGATGATCGATCTCTATTACTGGCCCACGCCGAATGGCCACAAGATCACGATGTTCCTCGAAGAGACCGGCCTCGCGTATAAAATTCACCCGGTCAACATCGGCACCGGCGACCAGTTCAAGCCGGAGTTCCTCGCGTTCTCGCCGAACAACCGCATGCCCGCGATGATCGATCATGCGCCTGCGGACGGCGGCGCGCCGGTGAAGATTTTCGAATCCGGCGCGATCCTGATCTATCTCGCGGAAAAGACCGGCAAGTTCATGCCGTCCGATCTGCGCAAGCGCTTCGATGTGCTGCAGTGGCTGATGTGGCAGATGGGCGGCCTCGGGCCGATGGCCGGTCAGAACCATCACTTCAATGTCTACGCGCCGGAGAAGCTTCCCTACGCCATCGACCGCTACATCAACGAGACCAACCGGCTTTACGGCGTGCTCAACAAGCGGCTCGCGGATCGCGAGTACGTCGCCGGTGATTACTCCATCGCGGACATGGCGGCCTATCCGTGGATCGTGCCGTATGAACGGCAGGGCCAGAAGCTCGAAGACTTTCCGCATCTCAAGCGCTGGTTCGAGACGATCCGCGCCAGGCCCGCGACGGTGCGCGCTTACGCGATCGGCCCGACGATCAATCCAAATCCGACCATCAGCACCGATGAGCAGAAGAAAGTTCTGTTCGGGCAGACCGCTGCGGTCGTGAAGGCCTGAGACGATGACAGCCACCCGAAAGCTGTACGAACTCTGCGGGACCGAGACCGAGCGCGTGTTCAGCCCGTTTTGCTGGCGCACGCGCATGGCGCTGGCGCATAAGGACATCAAGGCCGAAACGATTCCGTGGCGCTTCACCGAGAAGGATGCCATCGCGCCGCATCAGTCGGACAAGGTGCCGGTGCTGATCGACGGCGACACATCCGTCGCCGACTCGTGGGCGATCGCGAACTATCTGGAAGACACCTATCCCGATCGTCCGTCGCTGTTCGGCGGCGAGGGCGGCCGCGCCATGGGCCGGATGCTGAACTGGTGGGGCGATACGGTTGTCCTTGGCGGCATCTTTCCGATGATCGCTGCTGATATTCACGGCCTGCTGCGCCCGGCCGATCAGGCGTATTTCCGCAAGACCCGTGAAGGCCGTCTCGGCAAAACGCTGGAGCAGGCGGCCGCCAACCGCGACGAGGCCGTCGAGGTGTTTCGCCAGAGCCTCAACCCGATGCGGCTGACGCTCAAGACACAGGACTATCTCGGCGGCGCGTCGCCGAACTATGCCGACTACATCGTATTCGGCCCGTTCCAGTGGGCGCGCGCGACCAGCGCGTTCAAGCTGTTGAAGGAAGACGATCCGATTTACGCCTGGCGGGAAAAGCTGCTTGATGCATTCGGCGGCATGGCGCGGAATTCCCCGGCGTACGCGGTGTAAACGTGGGACGTCATTCCGGACGGCCCGAGAAGCGGGCTGATCCGGAACCCCGTTGCATTGGAAAGATGGATTCCGGGTTCGCTCGTTTCAGTCGCGCCCCGGAATGACGAGTGGAGATGTCCGTACTTCCGCCGCGGCCCGCAGACAGGCCTGACACAGGCAGTCTTCCCCCTCCACCGGCATCGGCAGCCTGATGGTCTCATCCATACACCAGCAATGCCCGGAGAGGTCGCAGGCGAACGCCGTTCCGCACCTTGAACAGGTCAGGGTCCGCTGCGCCGTAGCGGCAGATGATGTGGTGTCTGGCCGGTTTGTCATCGAGCGGTCCGGGAAAGTGCCAATGTTCGCCGCGTCCGGTTTCCCGACTGCGGACAATGAGGCCGCGCCGGGACCGATTGTCCAATCAGCCCTTCGTGATGGCGTCGATCTGCGCCATCTCGTCCGCCGTCAGCTTCCAGTTGATCGCCTTGGCGTTCTGCTCGATCTGTTCGGCACTGGACGCGCCCGCGATCACGCTCGAGACCTGCGGCCGCGCCGCGAGCCACGAGAACGCCAGTTCGATCATCGTCTTGCCGTGGGCATTGGCGAAGTCCTGCAGCTTCGCCACCATGTCGAAGTTCTTATCCGTCATATAGCGGTCGCCGAGCGACGTCACCTTGCCGAACCGCGAGTCCGCGGACGGCTTCTCGCCGCGCCTGTATTTTCCGGTGAGCAGGCTGCTGGCCAGCGGGAAAAACGGCAGCAGGCCGAGATTGTAGGCCTGCGCGGCGGGCAGCAGATCCTTTTCGATATCGCGCACGATCAGGCTGTATTCGTCCTGGCACGACACGAAAGCGTGGGTGTTGATGCCGCGCGCGGAGAACTGCGCTTCGGCGATGCGCCAGGCCGGAAAGTTCGAGCAGCCGATGTAGCGCACCTTGCCCTGCGTGATGAGGTCTTCCAGCGCACGCAGTGTTTCCTCGATGGGCGTCAGTTCATCGAAGTCGTGCTGCTGGTAGAGATCGATATAGTCGGTCTTCAGACGGCGCAGGCTGTCTTCCACGGCGGTCATGATATAGCGCCGCGAGGCGCCCTGTTTGGTGCCGTCGTCGCTCATCGCCTTGGAGTACTTTGTCGCAAGCACGATGTCCTTGCGGCGGTCGCCGAGCACTTGCCCGAGAACGGTTTCCGAGCCGCCGCGCCCGGCATAGATGTCGGCGGTGTCGAACAGGGTGATGCCGAGATCGATGGCCTTGTGAATGATCTTGCGCGAGGTTTCGAGATCGCTGCGCTGGCCGAAATTGTTGCAGCCGATGCCGACGGCGGACACACGAAGGCCGGAGCCGCCCAGATTTCTGATTTCCATGATCTTTCCCGTCAGGTTTGGTCGAAGGCCGGAACGGCCGATGCCGCCGCTTCATCCGTACCCGACGGCTGCGCCGCAGGCGAGCGCAAAGCGCGCGCCGTCATGCGCCGCACCGCGTTTTCGGCGTCGCGCGCGATCTCCTTGCGGTTCGCGTCCATGCCATAGCCCACCGGCGCGCCCCAACTCACGGTGACATCGACCGCGCCCGACGAGAACACGCCGAGCAGGTGCGGCACGAGATCGACGTCGCCGTACCACGCCACCTTCTCGCGCAGTGCGCGGCCCACCGGAATGCCGCCGTAGCGCACATAGGCCAGCGACACCGGCTGCACGGTGACGCGATCGTGATGGGTGGAATCGCCGATGGCGTGATGCACCGCGCCGATCAGCGCCGAGCGGAATGGCAGGATGCGGATGCCGTCGCTCGACGTGCCTTCGGGAAACAGCACCACCGCATCGCCGCCGATCAGGCGCTCGCTCATCGCGCGCGCCGCGTCGCCGGTCTTGTGGCGGCGTTCGCGTTCGACGAACACCGTGCGCTGCAGTTTCGCCAGTTGGCCGAACAGCGGCCAGTCCGCCACCTCGGACTTGGCGACGAACACCACCGGGGCGAGTGCGCCAAGCACGATGATGTCGAGCCATGAGGCATGGTTGGACAGGATCAGCGCCGGACTTTCGCGGGTGCGCTCGCCGATCTGTGTGATCCGGACCCCGATCACGGCGCAGGCGGCGCGATGAAACAGGTTCGGCACGATGCGCTGGAGCCGGGAATTGAGCAAAATGCCGGCGAGCTGAAACGGCAACAGCAGGAGGGCGATGAAGACCATCACGATGGTCACGTAGGCGGTGCGGATCATGATGACGTGGCGTGAGAGTGAAAAGCCCGGCGTGGCTGCGGGGAACCTGTCCGAGCATTATAGAGGATTATAGCGGGCCGTGCGCTGCTGGCAAAAGCAGCTAAGGTAGAGACATGAGTGAAAAGCTGAAAGACTGGGCGCGTGCTCTCAAACGCGATGTTCATGCGATCTACCTCGCCAGCCGCGATCCGCGCGTGCCGTGGTACGCGAAGGCATTGGCCGTGGCGGTGGCGGGATATGCCCTATCGCCAATCGATCTCATTCCCGATTTCATTCCGGTCCTCGGTTATCTCGACGACATCATTCTCGTGCCGCTGGGGATCGTGCTGGTTCTGAAGCTGATCCCGGCATCGATCATGGCCGAGCATCGCGCGTCGGCGCTGGCGCAGCAGGATCGTCCGGTGAGCCGCGCCGCTGCATTTGCAATCGTTTGCGTCTGGATCGGATCCGTCGTGCTCGTGGGCTGGCTTGTCTACCGTCACGGTGCGGCATCGATGTCCCGCTGACCCTTCGGAAAAGTGCGGCCCCGGCCGGATACAGCGCAGAGGGGATTTACGCGGCCGGGGGCCGCCTGAACGCGCGGTTGTGACGGGGGGCATATCGCGCGCCATCGTCAGGGTAGCGACTGGGCATTACAGGGCTGTGACAGGGCGAGTTGTCCACAGGACGTTGCCGGGCGCATGATCCATGACCAACGCCTGCGTACGACTGGTCCTGCTATTGCATGGACAATGCGTCTTGCCTCGAAAGGATGTCCATGCCTATTGCCATCTCCCCCGCGCTTCAGCCGTTCCTGCTGCTCCTCGTGTCCAATGTTTTCATGACCTTCGCCTGGTACGGGCATCTGAAATACAAGGAACACTCGCTACCGCTGGTCATCATGGTGAGCTGGGGCATCGCCTTTTTCGAATACTGCATCGCCGTGCCGGCCAACCGCTGGGGCAGCGCGGTCTATTCGGCGGCGCAGCTCAAGACCATGCAGGAAGTCATCACGCTGGTGGTGTTCGCCGCTTTCTCGGTGCTGTACCTGAAGGAGCCGCTGGGCTGGAATCACGCCCTCGGCTTCGCGTTCATCGCCGCCGGGGCGTTCTTCATTTTCCACAAGTGGTCGTGAACTGCGTTGCGACGCAGCCCGGCGGCTCGGCCAGGCTTTGGCCGCGCGCCTGGGTTGCGATCAAGAATCCTGCGACGAGGACGATCGCCAGCGTCAAAGTCGCTGAAACCACGACAAGCGGTGTTTTCATTCGTGTCTCTCCGCCGCGCACGCCAGTGCGAGGCCGCGGGGTCGTCTCGGTGCGCAGGGAGTAAGTTGCGCATGATCCGCCGAAGTGTGAGCGGTTCGGCGAAAAGATCATGCGCCTCCTTTAATAGTGAGAGCGCGATCGACGCAAAACCGGCTTCCACTTTTGCCGATCGCGCTCTGTCAGCCAGCAATCGGCATGGCGGCCACGACCTTGATCGACAGCGCCGTGACAGTGACGAGCAGGCACACCGACAGCGACGCCACCGCGAGCGAGGCGGCGAGGGCGTTCGACAATCGGGCCGATGCAATACGCGCGGACCGCAGTCCGAAACCAATTCCTGAAACCGGCGACCGGATCATGGTCGTGAATCCTCAAATCAGGCGGCGAATCACCGCTTGCCGGAATGTCTCAGGAATCGCTGTCGAGATTGCGGCGTGGACGCGCCAAACATGGCGGAAACTGGGCGATCTGAGGAAGATCAGCGGGTTATGCCCGTTATCCCAGCCTCACCGGCCGGTTCAGGCCTCGGCGGTCAGGCCGGTTTCGGTTCCGGGGGCTGTTTCCGGGGCAGCGATCTCGGCGGGTTTCCACGCCATCGAGACGAATCGCGGCTCGCTTTCGACCCGCTTCAGCCAGGCCTTCACGGACGGATAGCCGGAGAGATCGAAGTCGCACTGGTTGGCGACGTGGGTGTAACCGTACATCGCGATGTCCGCGACGGTGAGATGACCCGCCGCGAAGTAGTCGTTGGTCTTGAGGTGATTTTCCATCACCCGCAGCGCGGCGTAGCCCCGCTCCATCCAGTCTTCCAGCGAATGAGTTTGCAGGTCGCGGCCGCCGCGCACCAGCACCAGCCAGAAATACGCGGCGCCGACGCTCGGTTCCAGCGCGTGCTGTTCGAAGAACATCCATTGCAGCGCCTGCGCGCGATCGATGCGGTCTTCCGGCGCCAGCGATGTGCCGATCGCGACGTACCAGAGGATCGCGTTGGACTCGGCGAGATAGCGGCCGTCGGCCACCTCGAGCAGCGGCACCTGTCCGCTGGGATTGCGTGCAAGAAATTCCGGCGTGCGGCTTTCGCCGCGCAGAATGTCGACCTCGATGGCCTTGTAGGGCGCGTTCAACAGCGACAGCGCAAGGCGTACCTTGTAGCTGTTGCCGGAACGTTGCATCGAGTAAAGTTTGTACATGCGGGCTTTCGAAAAATACCGTCCAGAATAATTGCCAGCGACCAGCGACCAGCGGCGCGAGCGGAATGCCGTCCGGCCCGACCCTGAGGCCGGTGTAACAATGAGGTTCCGGGCCGCGTGCCGCAAGGCCTCCGCGTTAGAAAAAGTCAAATCGATCACAGCTATGCGGTCGCAGACGATTTTATTCTGCGGTGCACATGATCGCGCGTCAATTTCACGCAAAACGCCGTGAGGAAAATCCGGAAATCCGTGATCGTCAGGACTTGTTCGCAACTGCGTCAAGATCGAGATAGCGCATGCGCTTCGCCTCGCGGCGGCCCTGCGCGATGGCTTCGAGCACAAGGCCGATGGCAAAGGCGAGGAAGCCGAGCTGCGCGATGGCGGCGGCGAGAATCGCGGTCGGAAACCGCGGCACCAGCCCGGTTTCCAGATAGGTGACGATAAGCGGCGCGCCGAGACCGGCGCAGATGATCAGCAGCATGGCGCCGATCGCGCTGAAGAAACGCAGCGGTCGGGTTTCCTTGTAGAGCTTGATCAGCGTCAGCAGGATGCGGGTGCCGTCGCGATAGGT
>JAGVII010000860.1 GCA_020056155.1 Afipia sp. | reverse complement strand
GCCGATACGGCGCTCGACAGGGCGTGGACCAAGCTTACCGGCGGCGCCACTGACCGGCCGCGCGACATCACCGTCAAGGGACGCGTGCTGCACGTTCCGCATTCGGCGCATGGCGTCGCGCGATTCTCGTTTGCGGATTTGTGCGAGAAGCCGCTCGGCGCCTCGGACTATCTGCGGCTCGCGCATGATTATCACACGCTGATCATCGACCGGATTCCGGCGATGAACTACGAGCATCGCAACTACGCCAAACGGTTCATCACCCTGATCGACACACTTTACGACAATGCGGTGAAGCTGATGGCGTCGGCGGATACCGATCCGCTGTCGCTCTACAGCGCGACCGAGGGTGTTGAAGCCAATGAATTCAAGCGGACCTCGTCGCGGCTGATCGAGATGGGCTCGGAATCCTATCTGGCGCTGCCTCACGGCCGCAGCGACTCGTCCGCCAGCGGTTCGACCACCGGTCTGGTCGAAACCTGACGGAGTTCGCTTTATGTTTCGGCTCCGAACCCTGCGAAAGCCCGATATGAAAGCAGCCGGCGGTGCCGCCGCAGCAAGCACTGCCGCTCCATTGGGCGAACAGCGACTTGAACGCTTGCCGCGAAAGGTCTAACCAGCCGTCCAGACTTTTCCCATCCTCTCCGTCGACATCAAAGGACAGATTTCCCATGGCGCGTGACAAGATTGCTTTGATTGGTTCAGGTCAGATTGGCGGCACGCTGGCGCACCTGGTCGGACTGAAGGAGTTGGGCGACGTGGTGATGTTCGACATCGCCGAAGGCATCCCTCAGGGCAAGTCGCTCGACATCGCGCAGTCCTCGCCGGTCGACGGCTTCGACGCCAGGTTCACCGGCGCGAATTCCTATGAGGCGATCGAAGGCGCCAGCGTGGTGATCGTTACCGCCGGCGTGCCGCGCAAGCCGGGCATGAGCCGCGACGATCTTCTGAGCATCAACCTGAAGGTCATGGAGCAGGTCGGCGCGGGCATCAAGAAGTACGCCCCCGACGCGTTCGTGATCTGCATCACCAATCCGCTCGATGCGATGGTCTGGGCGCTGCAGAAGGCCTGCGGCCTGCCGCAGAAGAAGGTCGTCGGCATGGCCGGCGTGCTGGATTCCGCGCGTTTCCGTTATTTCCTCGCCGACGAGTTCAACGTCTCGGTGGAAGACGTCACTGCCTTCGTGCTCGGCGGCCATGGCGACACCATGGTGCCGCTGACCAAGTACTCCACCGTCGCCGGCATTCCCCTGCCTGACCTCGTCAAGATGGGCTGGACCTCGCAGGCCCGCATCGACGAGATCGTCGACCGCACCCGCAACGGCGGCGCCGAGATCGTTAACCTGCTCAAGACCGGCTCGGCCTTCTATGCACCGGCGGCATCCGCCATCGCGATGGCGGAGAGCTATCTGCGCGACAAGAAGCGCGTGCTGCCTTGCGCCGCCTATCTCAACGGCGAATACGGCGTGAAGGACATGTATGTCGGCGTGCCGGTTGTCATCGGATCGAAGGGTGTCGAGCGTATTGTCGAGATCGAACTCGCCGGCAAGGACCGCGAAGGCTTCGACAAGTCGGTCGGCGCGGTGCAGGGCCTGGTCGATGCCTGCAAGAAGATCGCGCCGGATCTGCTCGGCAAGTAAGACTGCGGCACCGTTATCTTCATGTGCGATCCGCAAAGCGGGGTCGCGCATGAAGTCTCCTTCGTTTTCGTCTTCGATCTCCTCTCCGATTTCTGGGGCAGTCCATGAATATCCACGAATATCAGGCCAAGGCCGTGCTGAAGGAATTCGGCGTGCCGGTTTCTCGCGGCGTGCCGATTCTCAAGGCATCCGACGCGGAAGCTGCAGCGAAAGAACTCGGCGGCCCGTTGTGGGTGGTGAAGAGCCAGATCCATGCCGGCGGACGCGGCAAGGGCAAGTTCAAGGAAGCTTCGGCCGGCGACAAGGGCGGCGTGCGTCTCGCCAAGTCGGTCGATGAGGTCAAGGAATTCGTCCAGCAGATGCTCGGCGCAACGCTGGTGACGATCCAGACCGGTCCCGCCGGCAAACAGGTCAACCGCCTTTATCTCGAAGACGGTTCGGATATCGAAAAGGAATTCTATCTCTCGCTGCTGGTCGATCGTGAAACGTCGTGGGTCTCCTTCGTGGTCTCCACCGAAGGCGGCATGGACATCGAGAAGGTCGCACACGATACGCCCGAAAAGATCGTGACGTTCTCGGTCGATCCGGCGACCGGCATCATGGGCCATCACGGCCGCACGGTGGCGCAGGCGCTCGGCCTCAAGGGCGACCTCGCCAGGCAGGCGGAAAAGCTGGTCGCGCAGCTCTATACGGCGTTCCTCGCCAAGGACATGGAGATGCTGGAGATCAATCCGCTGATCGTCTCCAAGCAGGGCGAACTGAAATGCCTCGACGCCAAGATGTCGTTCGATTCCAATTCGCTCTATCGTCATCCGGATGTTGTCGCGCTGCGCGACACCACCGAAGAAGACGCCAAGGAAATCGAAGCTTCCAAGTATGACCTCGCCTATATCGCGCTCGACGGCACCATCGGTTGCATGGTGAACGGTGCGGGTCTTGCGATGGCCACGCTCGATATCATCAAGCTCTACGGCGAAAGCCCGGCCAACTTCCTCGACGTCGGCGGCGGCGCATCGGAAGAAAAGGTCACGGCGGCGTTCAAGATCATCACCGCCGATCCGAACGTGAAGGGCATTCTCGTCAACATCTTCGGCGGCATCATGAAGTGCGACGTCATCGCGCGCGGTGTTATCGCCGCGGTGAAGGCGGTCGGTCTTCAGGTGCCTCTCGTCGTCCGCCTCGAAGGCACCAATGTCGAGGAAGGCAAGAAGATCATCAACGAATCCGGCCTGAACGTGCTGTCGGCGAACGATCTCGACGACGCCGCGCAGAAGATCGT
>JAGVII010000441.1 GCA_020056155.1 Afipia sp. | reverse complement strand
GCAGGAGTGGTCCGACATCGTAGATGCCTGGGTCGCGGGGCAGAAGCGGGCGCCGGTGCTGGTCCCGCCCACGATGGCTATGCTCGCGCCCGATCCTGCGTTTTAACCGGCCGAGTCTTGCGCCGTCGTACGTCGGGATACGGCGCCCGTTCGACCGACGACCGCCGCGCCTTGCTCAACCGCTCGTTCAGCCAAGCCTCGACTTCGGCCAGATCCCAGACCACGCAGCGCGGCGTCAGCGCAAATCGCCGGGGGAATTCGCCGCGCTGTTCCATCTCATAGATGGTGGTATCCGCCAGCGGCACGATCTGGCGCAGTTCATGCCTGCGGATCATCCGCTTTTTCAATAGATCGGGCCGTGTCGACATGCTCTTTGCCTCCAACAAGATCACGTGTGGCCTCGATTGGAGCCGATAGGCCCGGCATGAAAAGAGCTTGTGGACCGGCGTAGGGTCGTCGGCGGCCATGGCGCACAAATCGGCGGGATCGGATGTCAGCAATAGGCAGTCGGCCCAGGACTGGCTGGTGCCGCCTGTGCGGCATGAATTGTCCTGGAGCACACGGCGCCGCTCTGCGTCGGGGGCGCTCCAATGCTTGAGGCGTCGGAATTATCGCGCATCTCAGATGCGCGATAATTCTTGCATAACGACGCGAGAGATGAGATTAACGCGCATCTCAGATGCGAGAAAATCCCATGGCAATTCATCTGGTCGGCGAAACGATCGACGCCAAACGCGCACATCAGCGCGCCCAGGCTGGCGAGCTGATCCAGCTGGTGCGCGGCGTCTATGTCGATCACGACGCCGACGCTGACGCGGCGATCCTGGGTCATGCCGTCCGGATCGCGCACTATCTCTATCCCAACGCCTATTTGTCGTCGGCCAGCGCGGTTCTGCTCGCGCCGACGCCGGATGGGCGGCTGTTCCTCAGCGGCCGGCGCAATCAGCGTACGCGGCTGCGAGCGCTGGAGATCGTCCAGAACGAAGCGCCTGCCCACCCTTCGACCGCGGCGGCGGTGGTCGGCGACGATCTTGGCGAGCTGCACATTGACGTCTCCTCGCCGCGCCAGCGTCTTCTGGAGGCCTTCCGGCTGCGCAGCGAACATGCCAGCGCGATCACCGCGGACATGCGCGTCCAGATGGCCGCACGCCTCGTCGAGGAGCATGGCACTTCCCAGGCCGCAGCCGACGCCGTCTGGGCGTTGGCGCGAGAGAACGGGTGGTATCGCGAAGGCGAGGGCGCCGAGCGATTCCTGATGGCACAACCGGGCACGGCCAAGGCGCCGGTCAACAAGGCCGCCCTCGATCTCCTGGTCGCCTGGCACGGCGAGCCGCTCGGTAGGCTGACTCATGACGGGTTCGAGTGGCGCTGGAAGCCGCAGCGGCGCACTGGCCCCGTACTGGTGCGCGAGACCACACCGGGCAAGCTGCCGGCGTTCATCGAGTCACTGTTGCCGGAAGGCTGGCTCGCCCAGGTCCTGCATGAGCGCGACGAACGCGAGGCCTTGCGGCGGGGGCGGCGCTACATGTCCAACATCACCGTTGTGGAGAGCCGCGAGGAGCTGACAGGCTTGCCAGCCGACGTGCTCGACACAAGGCTGGCCAGCTTTTCCGAGGATGGCCGCTTCACGGGCATCTATGCCGGACCGGCGCGCGGTGAGATCGAGGAGACGTTCGAGCAGAGCCTGGCGCGCATCTTCGCGCGGGCCGAGACCCCGCGCCTGTCGGGCATCCAGATCAAGGCGCCTATGAGCCTGACCTCAGAAGGCCGCCTCGTTCCGGCCATCGACCAGCCGTTCACCCATATCCTCAAGCCCGCCGGTACGGCGGGGTTCGAGACGTTGCCGGTCGTCGAATGGCTGTGTCTTGAGCTTGGTCGGGCCGCAGGCTTTGAGGCGCCCGACGCGGCTCTGATCGACATGCCCGACGGGATGCCGCCGGCCTTGTTGGTCGAGCGTTTCGACATTCGGCGCGGATCGAACGACCACCGCCGTGTGGCGCTGGAGGATTTCTGCTCCATTCTCGATCTTCCAACTTCCGCAAAATACGACGGCACGATCGAGCGCATGGCCCGGGGTCTGCGTCCGCTGTCGACCGATCCCGCCGCCGATCTGGACATTCTGTTCCGACGAGCGGTGTTTGCCTGGCTGATCGCCGATGGCGACATGCACCTGAAGAACCTGGCCATGCTCAAGACGGCCGAGGCGGACGCCAAGACGTTCACGACGGTACGCATCGCGCCCCTCTACGACGCCGTCACCACGCGGGTCTTTCCGGGCCTCGGCGTCGATCGGATGGCGCTGAAGCTCAACGGCAAGGACGACCGCCTGACGCGGCAGGACTTCCTGGCGTTGGCGCGCACCACCGGCCTGACCGGCGGTGACGCCGAGACGGCGATGAATGAGATCGCCGACCGGCTCGCGAAGCGCGTCCAGACATTGAGCCTGCCAACATTCGCCGGCCAGTCCGAAGCAGCGACGGGACTGCGGGTCAAAATGGTGGAGCTGATCGCCGGGCGATGCGCAGCAATTGGCGGTCCGGCTGAGTAGGGGGGTGAAGTCGAAGTCACAAGGGTCGTTTACATCGCCTCCAGCCGTGCAACTCTGTCGGGGGGGATGGGGGGCGAGCCTGTGGGCTAAGCGGGCCCCCTCGGGCGCGTTTAGCGCTCCTAAGGGCGCATTCTCGCGTCAGGTCGGCACCGTTCTGATCTAAGAACTCACGTGCCGAGGCTAATCAATTACGTCGTATGAGACGTTCTCTAACGATTATTATTGCCACGCATGCGGGTCTCAGCTACGGGTGACTCATGGCCCGGCTTTCCGATGCAGCAATCATTCTCAGCGGGGTTAACCCCGAGCCGGCCAACGACGAGGTCTGCCGGTTTGTGCAAATTCGGAACCTAGGAGTAGACGACGGGGGCTTGCAGGTTGGGCGTAGGCCCACCGCCGGCAGGGCAGTCCCGATTGGGCGGGGCGATATCCTGCTTGCCGCGCGAGGCGAGCGCGCCCTGGCGATCAAGGCCAAAGATTCCCACCTTGGCGCCTATATCGCGCTGGACATCTATCTAATCCGGCCGGACCAAGACCGGCTCGATCCCGATTATCTGGTAGCCTTTTTGATGCGCCCTGAGACCGGCGTCCTGCTCCGCAAGAGTACCGCCGGCGCCAGTCTCCCCCGCATCCCGAAAGACGCAATCGCTGGCCTTCAGATACCATTGCCAGCGATCGAACGTCAAAAGGCGATCGGTCGCGTAGCCTCTTGCATCCATCGCCGCCGTGAACTCGCCAGCCGATTGATGGCGGTCGAGAGCTTGCTCGCAGAGACATCACTTGAGCGCGCATTCGCGCAGTTGAGTTAGGAATACGCATGGCTACCCCAGCACGTCCCGAAGATATCAGAAACGCCGTTTGGGCAGCTTGCGACACGTTTCGTGGCGCGGTCGATGCTGACCAGTACAAGAACTATGTCCTGGCGTTCCTTTTCTTGAAATACATCTCGGATGTATGGAAATTTCATGCGGTGCAGCATCGGGAACGGTTAAAAGATACTCCGCCCGAAACGCGCGAACTGCGCGTGAATCGCTTGATGGAGCGTGAGCGCTTCAAACTGAAGCTGTTCGAGCAGAGGAACCGCACTGGCGACATAGTCGACACGTTCCTTGGTGATTTCTACAGCCTTCACGAGCGCCGTGCCGCTGACAACATCGGCGAGCTGATCAACGAGGTGCTGGAATCAATCGAAGAGGCGAATGACCCCAAGCTGAAAGGCGTCTTCCGCAACATCGACTTCAATTCCGAGTCGAACCTCGGCCAGACGAAAGACCGTAATCGCCGCCTGAAAACCCTATTAGAGGATTTTGCAAAACTGGACCTTAGCGAGGTTCGGGAGGAGGTGATCGGGGATGCCTACATCTTCCTGATCGAACGTTTCGCTTCGGAAGCGGGTAAAAAGGCGGGAGAGTTCTTCACTCCCCGCAAAGTATCCGAGTTAGTCGCCAAGCTCGCCGGCCCGAAGTCTGGAGACCGCATCTGCGATCCGGCTTGCGGCTCCGGTTCCCTCCTTATCCGCGCGGGCGAGGAGGTAGTGGGGGACAATTTTCGGCTGTATGGACAAGAGTCGAACGGCCAGACTCGTGCCCTCGCGCGCATGAACATGTTCCTGCACGGGCTGGACGCAGCGGATATCAAATGGGGCGATACGCTGAATGGGCCGCAGTTGATCGAGGGCGATCATCTCATGCGGTTTGATGTGGTCGTCGCTAATCCTCCCTTT
>JAGVII010000775.1 GCA_020056155.1 Afipia sp. | reverse complement strand
AGTTGTGAATCGAGATGGCGACATGATCCGGATTGTCGAGCGACTTTGCGCTGCGCGCAAAGGTCTCGTCGCTGAAATTCCACTTCGGCGACGCGAGCTGCCAGATCAGCTTGGCGAACTCGTGCGTGTTCTGCTGATACCCGGCGCGGCCGCGTTCCGTGGTGAAGTAAAACTGATACCACCAGAGCAGCTCTGCCTTCGGCGGCAGCGGCTTCTTGTTGGCTTCGCGGCTGCCAATCAGGTAACCGCTGACGGACACCATCGCCTTGACGCGCTCCGGCCATAACGCCGCGACGATGTTGGCGGTGCGCGCGCCCCAGTCGTAACCGGCGACCACGGCTTTCTGGATCTTCAGCGCATCCATCAGCTCGATGACATCGACAGCAAGCACCGCCTGCTGGCCATTGCGCGGCGTGTCGCTGGAAAGAAACCGCGTCGTGCCGTAGCCGCGCAGATGCGGAACGATCACGCGATAGCCCTTCGCCGCAAGCAGCGGCGCGACTTCGATGAAGCTGTGAATGTCGTAGGGCCAGCCGTGCAGAAGAATCACGGCGGGGCCGGCGGCGGGCCCCGTTTCGTAATAGCCGACACTCAGCGTGCCGGCATTGATCTGTTTGATCGGCCCCATCGGCGCCGGCGCGGCGGATGAATTTGAACTGGCGGCTGTCTGTGCGCGGGCGGACTGGATCAGCCCGAGCCCCGATGCGGCGAGCGCGGCGGCGCCTGTGCCCGCGGCCTGAAGGAAGTTGCGGCGGTTCGCGTTGACGAGGCCGGACATGGAAGTCTCCTGTTGCATCGCTGTCTTGAGGAAAGCGATCAATGATGGCTTTTCGCCGCCGCGCGGAGTGACCTGCCGATGTAACAGGCGGGCCCTCTCGCGTGACGGCCGGCTCAGACCAGGTTCAGTTCGACCTTGATGTTGCCGCGGGAGAGCTTGGAGTACGGGCAAATCTGGTGGGCACCGTCGACCACGGCGCGGGCGACATCGCGATCCAGCCCCGGCAGGCTGACATTGAGGCGCGCCTGCAGGAAGTATTCATCGCCCGCTGTTCCGAGATCGACCTCAGTATCGACGGCGACGTCGGCGGGGAGCTTGACCTTGAGCCCGCTGGCCGCGCGATTCATCGCGCCGATAAAACAGGCGGACCAGCCGGCTGCGAACAGTTGCTCCGGATTGGTGCCCTGCCCGGCCGAGCCGGGAGGCGACAGCTTGAGGTCGATCCGGCCATCGGAGGAGCGCGACGCGCCCTCGCGGCCGCCGGTGGTGTGGGTCTTGGCGGTGTAGAGCACCTTTTCGATCTGGGTAACCATGGGGTCGGTCCTTTGCTGAGGAGAAATTTAGATCGTATCCGATCTAATCGGGTCCGGCGTAAATACGCCAGCCGCCCGGAATGTCAACCCTTCCGATTTAATCGCATCCGATCTATATGAGGTCCGAGGGATCACGTTCCCGTGTGCCCGGAGACCGATCATGACCACCGCAAAGGCCAAACCCGCTGCCGCGAAGACCGCCGCCAAAGCCGCAAAAGCCGATCCCAAACTCCAGGATTTCCTGTGTTTCGCGATCTATTCGGCCAATCTCGCCTATGGGCGGGCCTACAAGCCGATCCTGGAGGAACTGGGTCTGACCTATACGCAGTACATCGCCATCGTCGCGCTGTGGGAGGAGGACAACCAGACCGTCAGCAGCCTCGGCGAGAAGCTGTTCCTCGAATCCAACACGCTGACGCCGATCTTGAAGAATCTCGAGGCGGCGGGCTATCTGCGCCGCCGCCGCGATCCCGAGGACGAGCGGCAGGTTCTGATCAGCCTGACCGAGGCCGGACGCCGCCTGCGCGAAAGAGCCCTGCCGTTGAACCTCGTGAAGGAAACCTCGCTGTCGCCCGACGATTTCGCGAAACTGCAGAAGGCCGTCGTCGCGCTGCGCGACAATCTCGTGAAGGGGACAAAGAGCGCGGCCAGATAGCGCCTTTCGCCGGACTGCCCGGATATTGCCTTGAAACATCGCCAATCCCGCGCGATGAATCCATATGGATTTATCTTCCCGGCTCGACATCATGAACTGGCTGGCTGACGCCGGCCTTTCCGGCATTGCTGAAACGGACCTCGTGCGCGGGTTCTGCGAGCGCAGCAGGGCGGCCGGACTGGAACTGTCGCGCGGCATCGTGTTCATCGACACGCTGCATCCGGTTTTCGAGGGCCGCGGCTTTCGCTGGAGCGATGTCGAGTCCAACGAGAGCGACCTCTTCGAGTATGAGTCGACCAGCGAAGGGGAAGCCGCCGAAAACTGGCGGCGCTCGCCGTTCTACACCATGCTTCAAACCGGCCAGAACGAACTCTGCATCGGCAGCGATGACGAGCATTTCAAGATGACCACGAAGCTTGTGGGAGACGGCCACAAACATTTTGCTACGTTCATTCACCGGTTCGGAGACGCCGGAATCATCGGCGAGATGGACTGCGTCTATTCGCTCTGGTGCATGCGGCGCGAGAACGGCTTCAATGAGGACGTGCTCGGCGCGATGCGCGATCTCGTGCCGCTGCTCGGGCTGGCGGTGAAATCAGCCGCGCATGCCCGCATCGCCCGCACCATCGGTCACGTCTATCTCGGCCGCGATGCCGCCGAACGGGTGCTCAGCGGACGCATTTCCCGCGGCGTCGCCGACCGCATCAACGCGGTGCTGTGGTTTTCGGATCTGCGCGGCTCGACCGCCATCGGCGAAGGGATGGACCCCGCCGAGATCATTCCCTTCCTCAACGACTATGCCGGCGCCGCCATCGGCGCCATCCACGACGAGGGCGGCGACGTTCTCAAGCTGATCGGCGACGGCGTGCTGGCGATCTTCAATGAAGACGACATGGGCGCCGCACGGCGCGCGGCGCTGCGCGCGGAAAACCAGTTCAGGAAAAACATCCAGATCCTCAACGAGCGCCGCGCGTCCGAGAACAGGCCGACCACATCGGCCTATGTGGGGCTGCATGTCGGCGAGGTGTTCTACGGCAACATCGGCAGCGAAGAGCGGCTCGACTTCACCGTGGTCGGTCCGGCGGTCAACGAGGTCAGCCGCATCGCCTCGATGTGCCGCTCCGTGGAGCGCGAGCTTCTGGTGTCCTCGGCATTTTTCAACGGCCTCGACGCGCCCGGAAGCGGACACTTCGTCTCGACCGGCCGCTATGCGCTGCGCGGCATCGGACGCGCCCAGGAACTGTACACCATCGACCCGGAAATCAGGGCCGATGGACAGGCCGCCAGCCGGTTCGAGCGGTATCTGCAAGCCCGCAGGCAATGAGTTCTTGAAACCGTCGCGCACTCGCGCGATGACTTGCGCCATGAACGACGATCAAAAACCTTTTGGCAGCTATGCCCCCAATGCCCTGCAACGCGCGGTGATCGCCGCCGCCCACGGCTCCGGCCTCAAGCGCGGCGCGTTCCGGCCATGGCTGTCGCGTCTCGTCAATCTGCTGGGTGCAGGCCCGATCGACGCCACCTATCAGGGAGCCTCCTTCCGGCTGCATCATCTCGCCAGCGGCACCGAGCGCGGCGCGCTGTTCAATCCCGACTACAATCTGCCCGAGCTGGATTTCCTGCGCGAGCATGCGCCGCACGGCGGCACCTTCGTCGATGTCGGCGCCAATGTCGGCACCTATGCGGTGGCGCTGGCCAGGCATGTCGGCGAGAATGGCCGCGTCATCGCCATCGAACCGCATCCGGTGTCGAGCGCGCGGCTCGCCTTCAACGCCCGCGCCTCGCAACTGGAGAATCTTTCGCTGGTGGCCGCCGCGGCAGGCGACACCGAAGGCGAATTGATGATCGAGACCGACGGCGGCAATCTCGGCGCCAGCCACATTTCAGAGACCGGCGGCACCAGAGTGGCCGCGCACCGGCTGCTGACCATCCTGCGCGATGCCGGAATAACGCGCGTCGATGCGCTCAAGATCGACGTCGAAGGCTATGAAGACCGCGTGCTGACGCCGTTCTTCCGTGAAGCGCCGGAGTCGCTGTGGCCCCGCGCCGTCGCCATCGAGCATCTGGAACGAAAGGACTGGCTGCACGATTGCATCAAGGACATGACCGGCCTCGGCTACGGCATCGCGGGAAAGACCCGCAGCAACACGCTGCTGGTGCGAAAGTAGCGAAGCTCACATCGTCATGGCGAGGAGCTCTTGCGACGAAACAATCCAGCGTCTTTGCCCGCAATGACGCAGCCAGGGAGTCTTGCATGATCGATCACATGGGTTTCGCGGTCTCCGACTATGAACGCGCGAAGGATTTTTACGCCAAGGCGCTCGCGCCGCTCGGCTATGTGCTGATCATGGAAGTGCCTGCCGCCGCCAATCCCAGCGGCGCGCCCGCAGCGGGCTTCGGCGAGAACGGCAAGCCGGACTTCTGGATCGGCGGGGAAGGCAAGCTCGCGTATCCGCTGCACGTTGCGGTCGCGGCAAAAACGCGCGCGGCGGTGGATGCATTCTACGAGGCCGCGATGGCGGCAGGCGCGCGCGACAACGGCGCGCCGGGGATACGTCCGCATTATCACGCGAATTACTACGGGGCGTTCGTGCTCGATCACGACGGCCACAACATCGAAGCCGTCTGCCACGCGCCGGGCTAATTAACCGCGGCCCTTATCAATTGAACAAGATTCCACTCCCGCTCGTCTCCGCGAAGGCGTAGACCCAGCCTCTTTGAGAACTGGATTCCCGCTTGCGCGGGAATGAGCGGAGAGATGAATTTCGATTTCAGACAAGCCCGTCTACTTGAACGCGGGCAGCACGAAAATCACGACACTGACCGCCATGGCCGCGGTGAACACCAGCGAGCGCGCGGTGGGCTGGTTGAAAATGTACAGCAGCGCGTGGGCGATCCGCAGCAGGACGTAGACCACCGCGAGCAGGTTCACCAGGTAAAACGGCGCGCCCATGGTGAGGGCGACCACCACCGCGACCGCGAAGAACGGAAACGTTTCGAGCGCATTCTGGTGCGCGGCATAGGCCCGCCGGTTTTTAGGCGGCAGGTT
>JAGVII010000198.1 GCA_020056155.1 Afipia sp. | reverse complement strand
TACGGCCAATTTCACCGGCAACCGCCATTCGCGGAATGAGTATTTGCCAAGGTCCTTGTCCAGCGTTCCCGTTGTCCATGTCTTGCCTCCGTCGATCGAGACTTCCACCATCTTGATGCCCGTGCCGCCGTCGAACGCGATACCCTTCAGCGGCGTTTCCGCGCCAGCTTTTACCTTGGCTCCATCGGCGACATTCGTGATGAACGATCGCACCGTGAACTTGTTGATGGGGATCGTCGCCTTCGGCGCCGTGCCAGGCTCGACACAACCGCAGTCGGTATCGGGGATGCGATAAGCGGTCTTCATCCAGAAGCCGTCGAACACGTTATCGACGACGTTAATTTCGTTGAGGTGCTTGACCCAATAGGTGCCGTAGTATCCCGGCACGATCAGCCGCAGCGGAAATCCATTTAGTACAGGCAAATCCTGGCCGTTCATGGCATAGGCCAGCATCACCTCGCCGTCGCGGGCATGGTCAATCTCGAGCGCCTTGGCAAAGTCCGGGGTCTTGTCGCTCACAGGCCCATCCATGCCGCCGAACACGACTTGCTTGGCGCCTGACTGGACACCGGCCTTGTCGAGCACCGTCTTGAGCGGTACGCCTTTCCAGCGCGCATTGCCCATGGCCCCATTACCAAGCTGACCACCGGCGACGCGCGGGTTGAAAAACCCGCGGCTGTTGCCGGAGCATTGATTGACCGCAATCAATTCCATCGCCGGCATTTTTTTGATGTCGGCAAGCGACAGCTTCATTGGCTTGTCGATCTTGCCCTTGATATCGACGGAAAATTTGTCGGGATCGATATCCAGCGGCACATCGGCCAGGTGGTACCGCACGAAGAACGCGTCGTTCGGCGTGATGATATTTTCATTGAACACGGAAAACGGTGTTTCAAGCTGGGGCGGCCGGCTGGTGAGGCCGATCATCGTGCGCTTCTGAGGATATTTGACGAGCGGCCGCTCGCCATTCTCGAACGGCAGCGTCACAGTTTCGGCTGCGAAGCTTGCGAGCGACGATCCACCGATCATGCCGCTTCCGGCCAGCAAAGCCGCTCCGCCCTTGAGGGCGGTCCTTCGGTTCATCATTAGTCTCTCCCAGGGGACATATTCCCGCCAAGGAGATGAAACGCATCACTGGCCCAATTTATTCCAAAGTTTTTTGCCTAGACCCGACAGGCGGTTCCGGTCCGTGTTACATTCCGCAATGCGGTACGAATGCCGTCATCGACGATCTGGCCGGGGTCGACAAGCCGTGCGACAGCTTCGGCAAGACGATCAATACGGGTGGGGTCCATTCCCTTGGCTATCAAAGCGTAGCCCGCCACCCGATCGCGCCACGCACGCACGCGAAAATCTCCCGCATCGAGCGACTTCGGCGCCGACTCAAGGCCTGCTGGCGGAGTACCGATCCAGAAGCCGACCATGCAGCCATGCGGGCCGCGATAGCCCAGGAACGCTGTCTCGCCGCCGATTGATGAGGGCATCTGTGCGACGTAAACCAGCTTGAGTTGGGCATCGGAAAGGTCCAGCGGACGGGCCGCTGCGGCAGCGTCAATTGTCACGATGGTTCGATCGTCGGGATTATTCCGCGAAGCGGATGCAAGCCATTGCTGTTGCGCGGCCAACGCGCCGTCCAGCCAGGCTTGAGCCGCTTTCGGAGCAGGGTGAGAATGGATCAACAGACCGGCAGCCAAGACCGCGACAAGGCTCGCAGCGGCGGCGTAGATGCGCCACGCCGCAAACCGGCGGCCCTGCAATCCGATTGGAAGCGGAGGCAGTTGACCTGCGGAAAATTCAAGCTGGTGCACGCTCGCTTTCAATTTCGACAACGTTGCGACCCGCGCCGCTAGCGTTGCGTCTTGTGCAACGGCCGCAGCCACCTTTGCCGACATGAAACGGTCGAGTTCGCCGTCCACATAAGCGTTCAGCAAGTCCCAGCTCATCTCGATATCATCTGTCGTCATTTCTGCTGGCTTCGCAACGACCGCATCGGCCTCAAGTTATCTTCTGCAACGATTTCCAGTAATGCTAACCGCGCGCGACTCAAACGGCTCATGACAGTCCCGACAGGGATATCGAGCACCGTAGAAACATCGGCATACTGGAAACCCCAGATATCGACCAGTTCAATAATTTCACGGTAGGCCGGATCGATCTTACCCAGCCCTTGCCTAATGGTGATCTCCGCAATCACCCGATCGTCATATCCCCATCCTCCGTTTTGGAATTCGTCAGCGAACGCGTCATCGGCGCGGACCTTCTTACGCCGGTATTGGTCTATCGAGGCATTTCTGACAATTTTGAAAAGCCAGGCGCGAGCGGCTTCAGGGTCATCCGGAGCATTTTTGCTTGCGAGAGCATTAAGCGCGCTCTGCTGAATCAAATCGCGTGCGTTGTCGGTATCGCCGGTCAAACTCAATGCATAGCCGAACAAACGGCTCCAATTCAGCTCAAGAGCGGCTTCCACGGTGCGTCTCGACTTGCGCATGCCGGCCAGCCTAATGAACTTTCGCCACCTTGCCAAATGGCCGGCGTGTCGCCTTCATCCTTCTGCCAAGCAGAAATCTCCAATGTTACCTGACGTTTAATCACGATGTTTTCATCCTGGCCTAAACGCTATCCGTCATTCGCCAGAGCGGTGTTGTGCGGAGGCTGATACATTGCACTCCGGCAAGCGGATCAGTGGATCCGAGAGTGCCAACGCAAGGAGGGTTCGACGTGATATCGAAAAGCATGGTTATCGCAGCAGGCCTGATAGCAATATCGTCTACGTTCGCCTTCGCAGACGATGGTTTGATCACAAAGCCAAGCAAATACTCCGTCAAAGACACTATCGAGAAGTTTGAAGCCGCCATCAAGGCGAAGGCTGCGGGAGGATGGGTTATCTTCAGTCGCATCGACCACGCCGCCGCGGCAAAGGAAGCCGGATTGGAAATGCGTCCGCGAACCGTCATCGTTTTCGGCAATCCAAAAGCTGGAACGCCTCCGATGACCAAGAGCGCCACGCTCGCCATTGACCTGCCGATGAAGGCGTTGGTCTGGCAAGACGATCAGGACAAGGTCTGGCTGACGTATAATTCCAGCGAGTACGGCGCAAAGGTGATCTCTCCTCGCCATGGTCTCGCCGTTCCGGAGGAAGCCGCCAAGAGACTCGAGAAATTCCTTGCCGAGGCCAGCGACCAGAGCACGCAATAACAAATTGATTCCGCTTCTTTCCGGACATTGCTTTGAATCGCCGGCCCACAAGCTTACGATGCGGGCGACGACAGCGCTTCCAAAATTGGACAAGGAACGGACTCGCCCGGCGCGCAGGCTTTCGCCAACGCCGCCAGCGCTTTTTCCAGCTTTTTGAGACTCCCAATTTTCCCGCGTACATCGTCCAGATGACGCGCGGTCAATTCTTTTGCAGCGGTCGTACACATCGTGCCGCTGTCCGCCAACTGCAGCAATTTCCGTATATCGTTCAGAGAAAAGCCAAGCTCGCGGCTGCGCCGGACGAATGAAAGCCGCTGTACGTGCTGCTGTTCATAAGCTCGATGCCCCCCTCTTGTGCGGGGTGGGACAGCGATAAGCCCTTCGCGCTCGTAGTAGCGGATCGTTTCAATGTTGGTGCCAGTTTCTCCGGCGAGACCACCGATCAACATCGGTCCAGCAGACTTTTTGCTCATTCCTCAAAATCCCCTTGTATCTGTAGTTGCTACAGGTTCTAGGATAACATCGAGTCAAAACCTAGTGGCTCGACAAGGAGAAAAAAATGATCGTTCGGTTGATGACAGCAGTTTTCGCTCTCGCTGTCTTTGGCGGTACAGTGGCCGCTGCTTGCCCATTGTGTCCGTAACTCAAGAAGGAGGCCGCCTTTACAGGCGGCCTTCGTTTCATTCCAGCATGATAAGGAATCCACGGACTTCGCTTGGCTGACATTGCATGCCTGTGGGCGTAACTACGATCGCTCGACAGACGCTTCTCTATCCGCCGACTCCGCACCACACAGCGAGCATCACGATAATGGTTCCACCCATCGAAAGAATCACGGGCAACGCAGCGATCTGCAGCAGAGCTTCACGGCCGGTGATCCTGCCGGTTGCCGTATCAACCGGACCTCTGACAAAGGCGCCAAACGACCGCGTCATAGATCGTTCCGGCGTCATGTTGCGAGAATACCATCCGCCTCCTGCCAGCAGGCCGATGAGCATCACATTGATGAATCCAACCATGACGATCGAGACAGCGGCTTCGCGGTCTCCAGCAAAGCCAATCCAGGCTGCTATCACGAACCAGGCAAAAGCTCCGATTGAAATCCAGATTGCAGCTGGATGAACAGCGGTCGATTGCTTCAGAAGCGGCTGGGTTAGCGGGATCCTGGCAACCGACGTTGATCGCCGCGCGACTGGAAGGGAATTCGCTTGAAACGCACCTTTGGGTGCTTGTAACGCTACTTGTGCCATCATCTGGCTCCTTATCGTTCACAGCTTCGATGGGGCATGTCGCCTTCCACCGTTCGTTATAATGAACGTAAGCAGAGCCAATCCATTGATCCAATTCATTGTTCGTGTGCTTCCAATCGACAGCTACGATCAATGAGTCCGACCTGTCATGGTCGTGCCGCGTTTCTAGCAGCACGACCATGGAATGAAAGAGCGCCGAAGATTTCAAGGCATTTGAACTTGTACAGCAGCGCTGAGGTCGCTCGCCGATCCTGCCGCAATTACCAGGTAACGCCGAGCGTCATCCTGCTTTGCCTCGATCAATTGGCGAATGGGTCCCACTGTGTTGACGATGGCGGCGCCGGCTGGATTGGTCATGAATGCGGCCAAAGGCTGAAGCGGGCCTTCGCCATTAGCGCTGCTTGATAACGCCAACGTGTATGCCTTCTTCGGTTCAAGCCCGGTCACCGCAGCTTGTACGACTTGCACCAGCCCCTGATTGAACAACGTTACTTGCGTCGCAGTTTTTCCGCCGGGTGCAGCGAGCTTAAGCTGCGCGGATTCGGATGCTGCCGCGAGGGGCTGTAAATTGGCAATGCCGTCGCCTGATGGCACCGCGTTGGGTACATAGGCAACGCCCTGTGGCGCTTGTCCGAGCGGGATAGTCGCGATCAGCTTGTTCTCGATCGTGTCGATCGCTGCCGCCGCGTCGGCGTTTTCGAGTCCGACATAGACCCGCGTGCCGTCACCGGACGGCCAGATGCCGTGCGGAAGCGCGCCGGTTTCTATCATGGCTACTTGCTCGAACGTATCGGTCCGAAATACCTTGACCGAATTGAGTCCGCCGACAGTCACATAGGCGAATTGGCCGTTGCGGTTACGGACAATATTGACATGGTTGGTGATCGGACCGGTATCGATCGTTTTGATGACATCGAATGGCGGCTTTGCATTGAAAACCATGGTTTTGCCGACGTCCTTCAACGTGAGCCAGACCTGCTTGCCATCCGGGGTTGCTGCGACATCCGGACAGAATGGGCTTTCCTGTTTGACGCGGCCAACAATTTTGTGGCTGTCGGTGGCGACAACGACCGTCTCCGGACTGAAGCTCGAACAGATGTAGCCGTATTTGCCGTCGGGCGAGAAAATCGTCATGCCGGGACCGTTCGGAACTTCAATCCGGCGCGTTTCCTTGTAGGTTTTGCCATCGAGTACAGCGATGTAGTTTTCGCCGCGCACCGCGACCCAGATTTCCTTGGCATCGGGCGTGAAGAACGCCTCGTGCGGCGAGCGTCCAACATAGGTGACGTGTTTCACAGTATTGGTCGCGGTGTCGATGAAACTGACGGAATTGGAGCCAATCGAAATTACTGCGAGGGTTTTGTGGTCGGGCGAAAACCCCATGCCGTGAACCAGCAACTGGCCTTTATAAAGCGGACTGAGATTGCCGGGCGCTGGATCGCCGAGCTTGATGACACCGAGCAGCTTATTGCTCATGGGATCAATCACCGAGACGGTGTTCGAGAATTGGTCCGATGTGTAAAAGCGATCACGCGAATTAATGGCAATGTCAGGCTTTTCCGCTGCGCCGGGCGCTTGGCCAGCCGTCGCCGACAGTGTCGTCGCAAGCAGCACACAAATCGATAGTTGGGCTTTCATGTCAAAAATCCTTGTGGTTGAGATTGAATGTTGCCGGTTCGGTTGGCTGCGATAAGTGGGCCGGGAGCTGCGTCAACGCGCGTTTCATGACGTCTATCTCCTGCAATTGCTCGACGATGATGCCCTGTGCCAGACGCCGCAGCACCGGATCCTTCCCGAATTGCAACTGGATGCGCGCCATATCGACAGCACCCTGATGATGCGGAATCATCATCGCCGCGAAGTCACGATCAGGATCGCCCGAAGGCGCAACCATCATGTCGCGATTCATGAGCTCCATGGCGCGACCCATCTGGGCGTCGAACGAATTGTCGGTGGTGGAACTCGTCGGCAAATGATGCATCTGCCCATCATGAGCAAAGACAGCGGTGCCGACGATGAGAGCGGCACCAAGTGCCGTGGTCATGATGTATTTTGACATGTGCTCCTCGCTTACAGGTCATGCGGGGACGCCCTGCAGACGAGAAAATTCCGTGGTATCCGAGAATGCGCGTCACGATAGCGTGACAGAAAACAAGGTGGGCATCGGAATAAAGTCGTCGAACCAGCGTCTTCTGCAGGCTGACACCATTCACAAGGAGATCGCCGTGAAGACTTTCCTGCTTTCGACCGTCGCACTTACGCTGCTGACGGGTGCTGCTTTTGCTGGCCCGGCCGAGGATATGGCCAAGGCCCGTATCGACGCCATTGCCAAGGGCGACGTTGCCGCCGTTACGTCATCCTATGCCGATGGGGCAACCTTGCATTGGGTTGGCGGTCCGCTGGACGGCCAATACACCGGCGCCGACAAGCTCAAGGAAGTCTGGGGCAAATTCACCAAGGCCCAGGGCGATCAAAAAGCCACGGTCGCGGCGATTGCCGAATCTGCAAACCCGAAGGGGTCCACGGTTACTGCGAATGTGGCGTTCGCCGGCAAGAATACCGTCAAGGTTCGCTATGTGATGGTCTATCGTGACGGCAAGCTGGGCGACGAAATCTGGCAGGTCGATCCGAACGCAACTTTTTAAGCTTCATAACTCTGGCTGGGATGAACGCCTCATCCCGGCTGGAGAAGACGGGCGAGAGGCTTTGTCTTGGACGAAACCGCGGTTTTTCTGGAACAGCACATTCCCGCACTGCGCCGGTATGCGTTCGCGCTGGTGCGGCAGCACGATGCCGCTGACGATCTCGTTCAGGACTGTCTCGAACGTGCGATTGGCCGATGGCATCTGCGGCATCACGATGGCGACCTGAAGGCATGGCTTCTCACCATCCTGCGTAACCAGTTCATCAACACCTATCGTCAAAAGCGCCGCCGCGGGATTCATTTTGCCTGGGAGGATGTGACCGAGCCGCCAACGTCGGACGGCGCGCCCGATAGCAGTACGGCGGTTCGCGACATTCTCGCCGGTCTGGAAACGTTGCCGGAGGACCAAAAGTCGGTGATCCTGCTCGTGGGTGTGGAGGATTTATCTTACGATGAGGCCGCGCGTGTACTCGGCCTGCCCGTGGGCACGGTCATGTCACGCCTCAGCCGTGGCCGTGAGAAGCTGCGGGAATATATGGAAACCGGCCGCACCGCCGTGTTGCGGAGGGTAAAATGACCAACCACGAGAGCCCAATCGGCGAGGACGATCTGCACGCCTACGTCGACCGGCGTCTGCCGCAGGATCGCCTTGAGAAGGTCGAAGCGTATCTGAAGTCAAACCCGGACGTTGCCGCCCAGATATCCGCATGGCGGACGCAGCGCGAGACCTTGCGCGATCAATTGGCGTCGAAAGCCGCCGAACCTATTCCGGCCCGTCATCGCATCTCGAACATTCGCGCCATCAGACGGCAGGGTCGTCTTCGCCAACTCAACTTGATGGCTGCATCCGTGCTCTTGCTTGTCGCAGGGGGCGCCACCGGCTGGATCGCAAAGACCGAATGGCCGGCCAGCAGCGGTGTTCAAGGCGTGATGGTCAGTGACGCCATCTCTGCCTATCGAACCTTCGTTGTTGATGCTGCCCATCCGGTCGAGGTGAAGGCGACCGAACAGGATCATCTGGTTCAATGGCTGTCCAACCGGCTGGGTCAGCCCATCAAGACGCCAGACCTGACCGGATTTGGTTTCCGCTTGATGGGCGGTCGTGTGCTGCCTGCAGCAACCAACGGCGTCGCCGCTATGTTGATGTATGACGATGATCACGGAACTCGCCTGACGCTCTACCTCCGAAATGGCGAAAGTGGCGAGACCGCCTATCGCTTCGTTCGCGAGGGTAACATTTCGGCGTTCTACT
>JAGVII010000687.1 GCA_020056155.1 Afipia sp. | reverse complement strand
GGAGTTCTCAGCGCGCAAACCCAGACGATCGCCTGGATGGTGATCTTCTTCTTTGCGTCGCCGGCGGCCAGTGCGGCGTATCTGACCGTGGGGGAAACCTTTCCGCTCGAGGTCCGCGCTCTGGCCATCGCACTGTTCTACGCCATCGGCACGGGGATCGGAGGCATTGCTGGTCCGGCGCTGATTGGAGTTCTGATCGACACCGGCTCACGCGGCAGCGTGTTCGCCGGCTATCTGCTCGGATCGATCTTGATGGTTGCCGCGGCGCTGATCGCGTGGCGCTACTGCATCGATGCCGAGTGCAAATCGCTAGAGGAGGTTGCGCAGCCGCTGGCTGCGCAGAATAACTGATGGATCATCGCGTGACTGAAAAAATTCCGGCAAAGAGTGCAGGAGACATGTTGCCGGCTCCTGCGGGAATCGTGCCGGATCTCGACCAGACCGCCCTGTTGCTGGATATCGACGGCACCTTGCTGGAACTTGCGCCGACGCCACGCGATGTCGTGGTGCCGCCAGGTCTGGGTGACACCCTTCAGGCGCTGCACGACCGTCTGGACGGCGCGCTGGCGCTGGTCAGCGGCCGCTCGCTGACCGATATCGATGTCATTTTTGCGCCATTGCAGTTCCCTGCCGTCGGCGGCCATGGCGCGGAGATGCGGCTTTCAATCGAGAGCGAAGCCGTGGCGTCGCACGCGCCGCCGATGGACAACGATCTGAAACGGCGATTCATCGCGATCTCACATCTCAGCGCCGGCATTCTGTACGAGGACAAGGGCTATTCGATCGCGCTGCATTACCGGCTGGCGCCGCAGTTCGAACGGACAATCTATGAAGCTGTGTCGGCGATCCGCGCCGATCTTCCGCAAGCCCCGATTGAAGTGCTTCCGGGAAAATTCGTGTGCGAGATCAAACCCGCCGGTTTCACCAAGGCGACCGGCGTCCGCGAATTGATGAATCACGCGCCTTTCTCCGGGCGCAATCCCATATTCATTGGTGATGATGTCACCGACGAATCCGTGTTCGCCATCATGCCGGCGTTTCGCGGTGTGTCATTTTCGGTGGGCCGCCGCGCGCATGGCGTCAACGGGCAGTTCAAGGCCCCAAAGGATGTTCGCGCCTGGCTCACGCATTTGCTTGATGAAGAAACGATGGCGGCGCAATGAACATTTCCAAGGCAATCACGGCATCACCGGCTGAAGCAGGCGCGAAGATCGATCACGGCCTCGATCTTGCTGTGATCGGTAACTGCAAGACCGCGGCGCTGGTCGATCCGACATCGCGGCTGGTGTGGTGGTGTTTCCCGCGCTTCGATGCCGATCCGGTCTTCTCCCGCTTGCTTGCAGGCGATGAAGAGAAAGGCTTCAGCGATGTCGTGCTCGACGGTATGGTGGATTTCAAATCCGAGTACGTCCGCAATACGGCCTTGGTGGAGACCATTCTGACGGATGCCAAGGGCAACGCCGTTCGCATCACCGATTTCGCGCCGCGTTTTCGGCAGTACGGACGCATGTTCCGGCCGCCGCAGCTGTTCCGTATCATCGAGCCGATTGCCGGGTTGCCGCGCATCACCATTCGCATTCGGCCGACCCATTCCTATGGCAAGCCGCTGAAGCGGAGCTCGCTTGGCAGCAACCACATTCGTTATGTCGAGGAGGAGTCATCGGTTCGCGTGACCACCGACGCGCCGATCGCCATGATCGAGCACGAAACGCCGTTCGTGCTGACGCGGCCGGTGCACATGGTATTCGGTCACGACGAGCCCTATCCCGGCGACCTCGCGGCGACCGCGAAATTGTTCGCCGAGCAGACCAAGGCGTATTGGCTGCATTGGGTGCGGCGTCTTTATATATCGTACGACTATCAGGAAGCGATCATTCGCGCCGCAATCACGCTCAAGCTGTCGAATTTCGAGGAGACCGGCGGCATCATCGCCGCGCACACGACGTCGATACCGGAAGCGCCGGGTTCCGGCCGCACCTGGGATTATCGGTTCTGCTGGCTGCGCGACGCTTATTTCGTGGTGAAAGCGCTGAATCGCGTCGGCGCGACACAGACGATGGAGGATTTCATCGGCTTTACGCTGTCGCTGGCGGCGAATGCGGATGGGCCGCTGAAACCGGTCTACAGCGTGGTGC
>JAGVII010000597.1 GCA_020056155.1 Afipia sp. | reverse complement strand
TCTTCCTGTCGCAGGGCCCCGGCCAGCGCGAGTACTTCCGCACGCTGGTGCGCAGCCTCGTCTATGCGACGGTGGAATAGGTCACTGCTTAACTTCGGTTTTCCAAATAGCTCTTGAGGGCGGGCGGATATCCGTAGCGCCCCCAATAGCGAAACAACGCCCAAACAGAACCGCCCAACCAACTACAAATGAAAATGGATGGAACGAGAAAACTGACTATCGAGTTTTTCTCGGTAAACCCGAGTCGGCGCGAAACTACCAGCAGAGCAACGCAAAGAATGGCACCAGCGACCATTCCAAGTATGCCTCCTGCAAAGGAATAGAGAAATCTTTTCATAGCGCATTCCGGTGCTCGATACCGAGAGACTACTTCTGAAAATACAAATTTTCTTCTTAGATAATGAATTGAATCTTAGACAACTTCGACGGTGCAAACGCTTCCACGCGCTGCAGCTGTGGAAATGAATTGTCATTCCGGGGCAGCCCGCAGGGCTGAACCCGGAATCCAGATACATGCAACGGGATTCCGGGTTCGCGCTTTCACGCGCCCCGGAATGATGAAGCACCTGAAAATCAGCTGATCGTTGCGCCGCCGTCGATCACGACCGTCTGGCCGGTCATGAAGTTGCCGGCCGCCGAACCCATGAACACCGCAGCGCCTGCGATTTCATCCGGAATGCCGATGCGCAGCAGCGGCGAGCGCGCGGTCGAGGCCTTCAGGTTGTCCGGATTGTCCCACAGCGCCTTGGCGAAATCGGTCTTGATCAGGCCGGGCGCGATGCAGTTGACGCGGACATTGTGCGGGCCGTATTCGCAGGCGAGATTGCGCGCGAGCTGCATGTCGGCCGCTTTCGAGATCGCGTAGGCGCCGAGAATGGTCGACCCCTTCAAGCCGCCAATGGACGACACGATGATGATCGAGCCGTCCTTGCGCGCGATCATCTGCGGCACCACCATGCTGATCAACCAGTTGTTGGCGACAATGTTATTGCCGAGGATCTTGCTGAACTGGTCGTCGGAGATTCCCGCGAGCGGCCCGTAATACGGGTTCGACGCCGCGTTGCAGACCAGCACGTCGATCTTGCCGAACGCGCGGGTGCTTTCATCGACGAGGTTCTGGAGATTCTCCTTGCTCGAAATATTCGCCGCGACCGCGATCGCCTTGCCCTTGCCGAACTTGTCGTTGATTTCCTTCGCCACCTGATCGCACTGATCCTGCTTGCGCGAAGAAATCACCACCTGCGCCCCGTGCTCGACCATCCGCTCGGCGATGGCGCGGCCGATGCCCTTGGTGGAGCCGGTGATGACGGCCGTCTTTCCGGTCATGTCGAACAAGGTCATGCGTGTCTCTCCCTGGGATGTACGCGGCACTGCCGCTTTTTATCGTTATCCGAGTTTATTCGTGACTTCCGGTCCGGCGGGCTGATGCATGGCATCATGCGCATGGCTTGCGATCCAGGGCTGCTGGTTGATCATCGGCACGCGCCAGCCGCTGTGGCTGTCGCTCGCCAGATAATCCAGCCGTGTCACCGAGCAATTGTCGATGGTGAAAGCGAAGCCCGCGCCAGCCTCAAGCCCGAGCGCGTGCGCGATGGCCGCCTTGATCGGGCCGCCATGCGACACGCAGACGATATCCCTGCCCGCATGCGCGGAATTGATGCGCGCGATAGCGGCCACCGTCCGATCGAACAGATCGTTGAAACTCTCGCCGCCCGGCGCGCGCTCATCGGCCGGCGCAAACCAGTAGCTCGCAATCGACACCGGACGAGCCGCGAAGAAGGCGGCGCGGTTCATGCCCTGCCATTCGCCGAGGTCCTGTTCGGCGAACGCCTTGTCCTGATGCATCTGATCGGGCTTCGGGAAACCCGCCGCCCAGATCGCCGCGGCGGTCTGATGCGTGCGCTTCAGATTGCTGGAAAACCAGACCGCATCCCTCGGCAGGAATTTCGCAACGCCAGCGAACACGACGCTGTCACTGCAATCGCAGCCAATGTCGGACTGGCCGTAGATGTTGCCGCCGTCTTCGCGCACCGGTGCGTGACGCACCCACCACCAGCGTGTCGATGTGACGCCCACCGGGACGGCATGCTGCGCAACGAACGGCTTGGCGGGAGCGCTCGACATCTGCGATCAGATCGGCTTGCCGGCGTACGGCATCGAGGCGGTCAGACCGCCATCGACCGGGAACGCCTGCCCGTTGACGTAAGAGGCTTCATCGCTGGCGAGGAACAGACCCATCGCCGCGAGTTCGTGCGGCTGGCCCGGACGCTTCAGCGGATTGAGCTGGCCGATCTTGCCTTCGGTGCCGCGCTCCTTCGCGCCATCGAAAATCGGCTTGGTCATTCCGGTCTCGATCAGACCCGGACACACGGCGTTGATGCGCACGTTGGTGCCGGAGAGAGAATAAGCCGTGGTCTGCACCAGACTGATCACGCCCGCCTTGCTCGCCGCATACGGATGACCGCTGGCGTTGGCCTTGAGGCCTGCGACGGAGGCGGTGCAGACGATGGCGCCATGGCCCTGCTTCACCATGTGCGGAATGGAATGCTTCACCGCGAGGAACGGCCCGATCAGGTTGACGCGGAGAACTTCCTGCCAATGTTCAGGCGTCTGCTCGGCGAGCGGCACCAGACCGCCGCCGATGCCGGCATTGGCCCAGATCGCGTCGAGCTTGCCATAAGCCGAGATCGCCTTGGCGATGAAAGCCTTCACATCGTTTTCGATACCCGCATCGGCAATCACGGCCTCGGCGGTGCCGCCGGCCTTGCGCACCTGCTCGACCGTCTCGTTGACGCCCTCGGTCTTGTCGACCGCGATCAGCTTCGCGCCTTCCTTGGTGAACATCAGCGATGCCGCACGGCCGATGCCGCTGCCCGCGCCGGTGATGATGACGGACTTGCCCTCGAGGCGACCCATGACGTTCTCCAGATTCTTGATGAGTTGAGCGGACGCGCGTTGCCGCGCGTCTCAGCGAGATTGTATGTGAGTTAGCTTGCGCCGGCCTTCTGGGCGTAAGCCCAGGCCGCCTGCGCCAGCGGAATGCGGCGGGAAGCGGACTCCTGCGCCTTCGCATTGGCGGCCGTACCATCCACGATACGCTTGGCGATGCCCTGCACGATGCCGGCGAGCCGGAACAGGTTGTAGGAGAAGTACCAGTTGAGGTCCGCAATCGGAGGAACGCCCGCCGCCTTGCAGTAGATGGCCTCCGCCTCTTCCATCGTCGGAATGTTCAGCGCCCTGAAATCGGCGCCGTCGAGCCCCGGCATGGTCCACTGCATCAGCAAATAGGCGAAGTCGGCCATCGGATCGCCGAGCGTGGACAACTCCCAGTCCAGCACGGCCTTCACCTGCGGTTTGTCCGCGTGGAAGATCATGTTGTCGAGGCGATAGTCGCCGTGAACAACCGAAACGCGGGCCTGATGCGGCACGGTTTTCGGCAGCCATTCGATCAAGCGATCCATCTCCGGAATCACATCCGTCTCGGAGGCGCGATACTGCTTGGTCCAGCGATCGACCTGACGCGCGAAATAATTACCGGGCTTGCCGAAGTCGCCCAGCCCGATCTTCTCCGGATCGTAGCTGTGCAGCTTCGCCAATGTCTCGATCTTCGAGGTGAAGACCGCGTGACGTTCCTTGGGCTCGAGACTCGGCAGCGTCGGATTCCAGAACACGCGCCCCTCTTCCATCGACATGATGTAGAAGGCCGCGCCGATCACCGCGTCATCCATGCAGAGCGCGTACGCGCGCGCCACCGGAAAACCCTGCGCGTGCAGGGCCGCGATCACCTTGAACTCACGATCCACGGCGTGAGCCGACGGCAGAAGCTTGCCGAACGGCTTACGCCGCATCACGTAGGCGGTCTTGGGTGTGTCGAGGCGGTATGTCGGATTCGACTGACCGCCCTTGAACTGCGACACCTTCAGCAGTCCCGCATAGCCTTCGACATGTTCAGCCATCCACTTGGCGAGATTGGCCTCGTCAACACGATGGCGCTCTTCCACCGGCATTGTACCGGAGAAGTCAGAGTCGTTTCTCACACCGAGACCCATACCGTCTTCCAATCTTTTCAGTTCAGTTACTGATTGGAATACTTCCGAAGCTCAAGCCGTGCAATGGCCCGGTTATGAACTTCATCCGGACCGTCCGCGAGACGCAGCGTGCGGATGCCGGCGTAGGATTTCGCCAGACCGGCTTCGTCGGACACGCCAGCCGCGCCGAAGGCCTGGATGGCATCGTCGATGATCTTGAGTGCGATATTCGGCGCTGCGACCTTGATCATGGCGATTTCGGTTTGTGCGGCCTTGTTGCCGACCTTGTCCATCATGTCCGCCGCCTTGAGGCAGAGCAGGCGGGTCATGTCGATGTTCGTGCGCGCTTCGCCGATACGCTGTTCCCACACCGACTGCTCGATGATCTTCTTGCCGAAGGCGGTACGCGACGACAGACGCTTGACCATCTTCTCGAGCGCGGCCTCGGCGACGCCGATGGTGCGCATGCAGTGATGGATGCGGCCCGGACCGAGACGGCCCTGCGCGATTTCGAAGCCGCGGCCCTCGCCGAGCAGGATGTTGCTGGCAGGCACCCGCACGTTCTCGAGCAGGATTTGCGCATGGCCGTGCGGTGCGTCGTCGAATCCGAACACCGGCAGCATCTTTTCGATGGTGATGCCGGGCGTGTCGAGCGGAACGAGAATCTGCGACTGCTGCTGATGGCGCGCGGCGCTCGTGTCGGTCTTGCCCATCAGGATCGCGATCTTGCAGCGCGGATCGCCGGCGCCCGACGACCACCACTTGCGGCCGTTAATGACATAGTGATCGCCGTCGCGCTTGATGCTGGTTTCGATGTTGGTTGCGTCGGACGACGCCACTGCGGGCTCGGTCATCAGGAACGCCGAGCGGATTTCACCGTTCATCAGCGGCTTCAGCCACTGGCGCTTCTGCTCCTTCGAGCCGTAGCGCATGAACACTTCCATGTTGCCGGTATCGGGAGCCGAACAGTTGAACACCTCAGAGGCCCAATAGAAGTGACCCATCTGCTCCGCGAGCGGAGCATATTCAAGATTGCTCAAACCGGCGCCGCGGAATTCGTCGTCTTCATGCTCGTTCGGCGGCATGAACATGTTCCAGAGGCCTTCGGCCTTCGCCTTCTTCTTCAGATCTTCAAGAACCGGGATCACCTTCCAGCGATCACCCTGGGCGTCCTGCTCCTTGTAGATCGGAGCGGCGGGGCGAACGTGCTTGTCCATGAACGCGATAACGCGATTGCGCCATTCGGTCTGGCGATCAGACATCGTGAAATCCATAGAACGGTCCTCTGTTGTTGTTGGTTGACGAAGGTCTTGCAACACTCGCGACCGGCTGTCCACCCGACAATCAATGTCAGCAGTACTGACGTTGTCCGACCGTCGCCATGGATGTCTTGCCGCGCTGCAATCTTGCTGCTAGGTTGATTTCATACATTTGTTTGAATGGCAAGTGACAGTCAAACAAATGTTTGATATTGTTTCGCAGCGCGGAACAGTTTTGCGCTTTTGCATGACACCTCTCACGTTGGCTTCGATGTCGAGCGATCAAACGAAAAACGCCATTCTCACCGCCGCTGAAATGCTCTGGGCCGAGCGCAGCTTCGGCGAAGTCACGATGCGCGACATCGTGGCCGCCGCCGGCGTCAATCTCGCGGCGGTGAACTATCACTTCGGCTCCAAGGATGAATTGCTGGCCGACCTGTTCGTCAGCCGCACCACCGTTCTGAACCGCGAGCGATTTGCCGAATTGAAGGCCGCGGAGCTGGAAGGCGGCGGCCGCCCGAGTGTCGATGCGATCCTGCGCGCGCTGGTTGGTCCGCCGTTGCGATGGTGCCTCAGTCCCGACCTGCAGCGCTCCGCCGCAGCCCGTTTCATGACCCGCGCCTCGGTCGAGACCGTGCCGCCAATCAAGAAGATCGTCGATCGCGAGTTCCGGCATTTGCAGCGGTTTGCGACGGCCTTGCGTCTTGCCCTGCCCCATCGCGACGAAGTCGATATCTACTGGGGCCTGCATTTCGCGCTGGCGATGATCCGTCAGACCGTGACGGACAGCGAGCGGCTGAAGAAATTGTCAGGCGGACTGTGCGATCTCAACGATACCGACGACATTATCCGGCGGATTATATCCACGGCACGCAGTGCGCTGGCTGGCGGCGCCGATGCCGCGGCTCCCCTTGCGGTGCGCGCGGCCGGCTCCCGTAAATCCTGAGCCAATCTGACCGGGTCAGGAATACAAGCAAGTCCCCAAACGAAACGAGGTGCGACGGAAACCGGCGCACCTCGTATTGCTTGCAATCCCGCTTTACGCGAGCGCGTAACTCTCAGTACGGGCAGATCGTCCGGCCATAGCGCGGGCTCCAGTAGCAACCCGGAGCAATGAAGCCAAGGCCATAACCACGGCCGCGATAGTATCCGCGACCGCGGCCACGACCGCGCGCGACACCACGGCCACGACCACGGCCGCGACCAACGCCACGCCCACGGCCGCCACCCCGACCACGGCCACGAGCTTCCGCGGAAGTCGAAGTCGAGGTCGCGACGACAAACGATGTGCCTACGAAGCTGATCGAATAGACCAACACCAAGGCCGCAGCCGCAAGGGCCCGCTTCAAGAAGTTCGAACGCGTCTTGATCTGAGTCATAAAGGGCACCTCCAATTCCGGAAACGCAGTGGAGCACTTCCGCGTATTAAACTCGCGAGCCTGCGTCCCGTTCAGGCACGTTCGGAAAAGAGGTAGTCAAAAACAAGACTACCGCGCGATTCATCCGGGTAACAGACTAGGGGCAACCGGCCTTACGGGTCAAGCAACCTTCAGCCGCCGGCGCTGGCGCCAAACTTAAAAAGCATCACAATCCGTTCATGCTAATCTCGATACTGCCACGCCCATGCTGAACGGGTGTTCATCATGCTGAACGAATATCTTCGCAAGTGCGAGACACGATTGAACCTTCCGAACCATTTCCACCACTAAACGTTTAAGCCCGCCGCTCCGAAAGTTGGTCCATGCCTAAAAAACATACTTACGTTCTCGGCCTCAACACCTACGACCACGACGTGAGCGCCTGCCTGCTGCGGGATGGCGAGATTGCCTATGCAATCGCGAAGGAGCGGATCACCCGCGAGAAGCACGCCACCGGCTTTTACAAGGAAGTCATCGACTACTGCCTCGACGCCGAAGGGATCACCCTGGACGACGTCGATCTGGTGGTCCGCAACTGTTACATCCTGCCGGTTCCTGAAATGGAAGACCGGCTGCTGTACCAGGATCTGCCCGGCTTCCTGCCCGAATACGAACGCGCCGACGCCAAGGGCCATCCCTATTTTCTGTCACGCTCGGACAAGGTGGTGTCGATCTCGCACCACCTCGCCCACGCCTACAGCGCCTTCGCCGTCTCCCCCTTCGAGGAAGGCGCGGTGATGATCGTCGACGGCGTCGGCAGCTATCGCTCCGACGTCAACGAGACGTTTCCCGAAAGCGACGCCGCCACTCCCTTGGCGCGCGAGTCGGAGAGCTACTACAGGTTCTCGGGCACCAAGCTCGAATGCCTCAAAAAAGTCTGGATGGAGCCCGATCGCGGATTTCTGAGCGACGAGTTCTACAACATGCCCGGCCTCGGCGCGCTCTACAGCCGCGCATCCACCTACATCTTCGGCGACTGGAACAAGTGCGGCGAACTGATGGGGCTTGCGCCTTACGGGCGTCACGGCAACGTCCCGTCGCTGATGCAGATCAGCGACAACACGCTTTCCGTTCCGCGCTGGACCTCCGAACTGAACGAACCCTACATCATGGACAGCGACGAGAAGTGGGAAACCAGCCCGCTGATGAAGCACTGGGAGGACCTCGCCTGGCGGGTTCAGGACGACACCGAGAAGGTGCTGCTCGCCCGCGCGGCGTGGCTGCGTGA
>JAGVII010000747.1 GCA_020056155.1 Afipia sp. | reverse complement strand
GCAGAACGAAGAGTATGTCGATATGGTCGCCAAGGGCATCATCGATCCGGCCAAGGTGGTTCGCACCGCCCTGCAGGACGCAGCCTCCGTCGCCGGTCTGCTTGTCACCACCGAAGCCATGGTCGCCGAGTTGCCGAAGGAAGCAGCGCCGGCAATGCCGGGCGGCGGCGGAATGGGAGGCATGGGCGGTATGGGCTTCTAAGCCCGCGCGACCCACGCCTCAACGGCATCATCAAAGGCCGCCTTCGGGCGGCCTTTTTCTTTGGACGCCTACCAGCCGATCGCTTTCGGAAGCCAGGTGGCGAGCCCGGGGAAGACGAACACCAAAACCAGCGCCAAGAGCTGCATGAGCACGAACGGAATAATCCCGCGATAGATATCCTTGGTGGTCACTTCGGGCGGAGCCACGCCGCGCAGGAAGAACAGCGACCAGCCGAACGGCGGTGTCAGGAATGACGTCTGCAGATTCACGCAGATCAGCGTCGCCAGCCAGACCATATCGACGTTGGCATTGATGAAGAGCGGCAGGAACAGTGGCACTGCGATGTACGAAATCTCGATCCATTCGATGAAAAAACCGAGCACGAAAATCAGCGCCATCAAAAACCAGATGCTGGCGTTGATCCCGCCGGGCAACAACGTGAAGGCATCCTGAACCAGCTGCTCGCCGTGCAGGCCGCGGAACGCCAGCGAGAACACCTGCGCGCAGATCAGAATGAACATGACCATCGCGCTGATCCGCGTGGTGGCCTGACAGGTTTCGCGCAGGACCTGAATGCTCAGACGCCGGCCAATGGCGGCGACCAGAATCGATCCGAGCGCCCCCATGGCCGCGGCCTCAGACGGCGCAGCAATACCGGCGATGATCGAACCGAGAACCGCAACGACAAGGCCGATCGGCGGCGCGACCACGCGCAGTATCTTGCCGGTCAGTTGCATGCCGGAAATCTGGGCACGCTCTTCGAGCGGCACCGCCGGTACCATGTCCGGCCGGATGATGCCGAGAACGAGGATGTAGATGATATAGATCGCCGACAGCAACAAGCCGGGGACCATGGCCGCGGCGAAGATCGTGCCGACCGACTGGTTGGTGATATCGGCCAGCAGGATGAGGATCAAACTCGGGGGAATAATCTGGCCCAGCGTTCCTGAAGCACAGATCACGCCGCAGGCGAGCCCCCTGTCGTAGCCCCGGCGAAGCAGGCCGGGCAGCGTCAGCAGGCCGAGCGTCACCACCGTGGCGCCGACAATGCCGGTGGTGGCGCCCATCAGCACGCCGACAAGAACGATCCCGATGCCGAGCCCGCCCTTGAGCGAACCGGCGGCGAGCCCGATCACATCCATCAGTTCTTCCGCGAGCTTGGATTTCTCCAGCATGATGCCCATGAACACGAACAGCGGAATGGCGAGCAGCGTGCCGTTGGTCACGACGCCGAATATGCGATGTGGCAACAGATTGAACAGCGACGCGCCAAAGCCGAGATAGCCGAACACAAAGCCGGTCGCTGCCAGCGTCAGACCGACCGGAATCCCGATCAGCAACAGAACGAAGAATGCGACCAGCATCAGGGTCGCGAGCACTTCAAGTGTCATTGGGAAACCTTGCCGGCGTCGGCCCAGGCGAGGCCGTGCTGAATGGCCTGTGCCAGCGACTGCAGGAACAGCAGGGCGAAGCCGACGGGCACCATTGCCTTCATCACGTAAAGCGCGCCGATACCACCGGGATTGGGTGAGCCTTCGCCCATCGCCCAAGACTGAGCAACAAAGGCGATCGACAGATAGACCACCAGAGCCGAGAAAATCATGCAGATGATGGCCGACGCCGCGTCGACCGCGAGCTTGTTGCGTGGACTGAAGTTCGCAAACAGAACGTCGACACGGACATGTTCGCCGTGGCGCAGCGCATAGGACATGCCGACGAGCGTCAGCGGCACCAGAATGTGCCACTCCAGTTCCTGCGCCCATATCTCGCCAATTGAAAACCCGTAACGCAGGAACACATTGGCGCCCATCACGACGGCAACCAACAGCGCCAGCCACGATATCGAGCGGCCGACGAGATCGATGAAGCCGTCGATCCCGTCAGCCAGTTGTCTCGCCGCACTCATGTCAGATGCCCAGAATCTTGTCGTAATAGGGCTTTTCCGAGTATTTCGCCCACTGCTTATAGGTCGCCATGTACGCCATGTAGGAGTCATGGACCTTCTTGGTCATGGGATCCTTGGCCACCGCCTCGGCGAGGATCTTGTCGCTGGCCGCGCGAAGGGCATCGACCACGGCATCGGGCAGGGGCTGCGCCTTGACGCCCTGATTCTTGATCAGGTCGTCCATCGCCTCGGCGTTGACCTTCTGCAGCCAGGCTTCGCCGCGGGTGTTGCAAGCCATGCAGGCGTTCTCGACAATCGCCTGCAGATCGGGGGGCAGCGACGCCCACGCCGCCTTGTTGATGATGAG
>JAGVII010000665.1 GCA_020056155.1 Afipia sp. | reverse complement strand
TTTCGGCGTCAGCGCGTTCTCGATGTTGGCGAGCTTGCCGTTCGCGTCGATGCGCACCATGTAGGTATGCACGCCCGCCGGCCCGCGCGGGTAGGCGAATTGGGCGGCGCCATCGGGCAGCGTCCAGCGCATGGCCGGCTGGCCCATGGTGCGGACGATGTCCGCCTCGTCGGCAACGCCGGGGGCGAGGCCCCGGCCGTCATAAGAGGCACATGCGGTCAGCAGGGCGGCGGCAATGATCGACGATATCAGTTTGCATTGCATCCTCGTAGCCTAGCACCTCGGGCCCGTTGTTCATCGGCCCGCTTCGCAAGCCGTTGCCTGTTGGGTGTACCCGATGGCATGATGCTGGTGCGATGGGGATACTGGACCCGGAATCGATCAGGAGACAGGACATGGGCAGGTTCGCTTGGGTTGCGCGCCGGTGCGCGTGGGTGGTCTTGATGTTGGCATCGTCGCTGGGGGCGGCGCAGACCGCCGAGCAGATCGTGCGCCTCAAGACGCGCGGCGATGTTGAGCAGGCCTACTGGCTGTTGCAACGGCCGACGCCGACCAAGGCGGTGGCGTTGCTAATGACCGGCGGCTACGGCCTGCTCAAGCTGCGGCAGACCGAGTCCGGCGTTTCCTCGGACAAAACAGGCGACAGCTATCTCACGCTCAACAAGGAACTGTTCCTCGACGACGAGACGGCGGTGGCGATCATCGACGCGCCGAACGACCAATGGAACTTCGGCTACACGCCGAGGTTCCGCAAGAGCGCCGAACATGCGACCGATGTCGGGGTGGTGGTGGCCGACCTGCGCACGCGCTTTCCGGCCGCCAAAGTCTTTCTCGTCGGCACCAGCCAGGGCACGACCTCGGCTGCTTACGCGGGCAAGGTGCTCGGCGCCAAGGTTGATGGTGTCGTCCTGACGGCGTCGGTGTTCGAGTGGGCGCCGCCCGCGTGGCGGCTGCTACACGATGCCAATCTCAGCGGGTTCGATTTTTCGACCATAAGCGCGCCGCTGTTGATCGTTCATCACGCGGATGATCGATGCGTGGCGACACCCTTCTCGGCGGCCGAGAAATTCATCGGCAAGTTTCCCTTCATCACCGTGCGCGGCGGCGAACCGGTGCGCGACAACGGCTGTGGCCCGCTCGGGCCGCACGGCTTCCTCGGCCGGGAACAGCCCGTGGCGGCCGAGATCCTGAACTGGATGCACGGCCGGCCGTTCAAGGCCGAGATTCAATAGTCGCTCGCGGCGAGCCGTGTCGCCACGGCTGACTTTCAGTCGTAGAGGCCCCTGCCGAAGCGCTCGAAGCGCGGCAGCCGTGCGGATCAAACCGAAGGTGAACAGGAAGACCAGAAAGCCGATTATCGCGGAGCCAGGTGCGAATCTTCGACATGGTGCCGTTCCGCTTGCTGTTCATGAACTACGCCATAGACCGAAACCGCGCGAGAAGAGTTCTGGCGCCAAACAGCGGTGGCGCAAAGCGGTCAGGGGGATCGGCAAGCCAAAGTCATGGGACGCCGCCGGCAACTGAAACTGGTGACCCCGCGCCCTTCACTGCGCCAGGTCAGTCGAGCCCCCAGAACTTGAGGATGTGGAAGCTGGAGCAGATGCCCACATCCAGAATGTGCGGCGCCGCCTTGCCGCACTGGTGGTCCGCCTTGCCCGGATCGATCGGCGTGCCATGCCCCATGCCTTTCACCAGCACGGTCTCCATCTGCACTTTGCCGTTGCCATCCTTGTACAGCTTGTGTGGATGGCCGTTGATCGCATCTTCGGTATCCGGTTGCTGGTCGATGCCCAGCACGTTGGTCCACTGGTCCACCAGTTCGCGCTGATCTTCCGGGTTGACGGTGGTATCCGCCGTGCCCTGCCAGATCGATACGCGCGGGAACGGCCCGCTGTGGTTCGATGCGTTGCGCACCAGGCCGCCCCACTGGGCCGGCGTCAAATCCTTCATCGGCGCGATCCGGCTCGACAGGCTGACGCCGCATTGGCCGAGCGCTTCGTTGACGTCGTTGGCGCACTTGTACGGCACCCCCGCAATGATGGCGCCGCCGGCAAACAGTTCCGGATAGGCGGCCAGCATCACCGCCGTCATGCCGCCGCCGGCCGACAGGCCGGTCACATAGACCTGCTTCGGGTCGATGGCGGCATCGGCCTTGATCTTGTCGATCATCTGCCGGATCGACAGCGCTTCGCCCTTGTCGCGCTCGTTGTCGCCTCGCTCGAACCAGTTGAAGCATTTCGACAGATTGTTGGCCGGCTGCTGTTGCGGCAACAGCAACGCGAAATGGTACTTGTCGGCGAACTTGATCCAGCCCGTCTCGTCGTCGTATTCCGATGCCTGCTGTGTGCAGCCGTGCAGCGCGACCACCAGCGGGCGCGACGCGCCGAGATTCGCGGGCTGGTACTTGCACATCTTCAGCTTGCCCGGATTGGAGCCGAAGCCGGTCACTTCCGTCAGCGGCTTGCCGCAACCACTGCATAGCCATGGCCACCAGCCGCACCACCAGCCGGCCGCGGAAGCCGTCATCGGCAGCGCCAGCAACAGCGTCAGGATGAACGCTTCGACGCGGCGCTTGCCCGGCTTCCTGTTTGGCGATGCTTCGCCCGTAGTCGAGGTTGCATTCAATTCGAACTCCTGTCGCTTCGGTGGCCCGCGCAGTTCAGGCAGCCGTGAAAAACCGTGTCCGATTGCGTCCTTCATCCTTGGCGCGGTACAGCGCCCGGTCGGCGTTCTTCATCAGTTGAACGTCATCCATGCCATGGTCCGGATAGATGGCGATGCCGATGCTGGATGAACTCTCCACGCCCGGACATTCCGGCAGATCAAAGGCTCGCGCCAGCGATGCCCGTATCGTCTCGGCCACGACGTACGCATCCTTTTCGCCCTTGACAACCGGCAGCAGCACGACGAACTCGTCGCCACCAATGCGACCGACGGTATCCGACTCGCGCAGAGCCTCCTTCATGCGTTTCGCCGCCGCTCGCAGCAGGAGGTCGCCAACATGGTGGCCGAAGGTGTCATTGACCGATTTGAAGTTGTCCAAATCGAGCCACATCAACGCCAGGCGCGTCTTGTCCCGCTTCGCCATCGCGATGGCCTGAAGCAGGCGTTCCGCGAACAGGGCACGATTGGGCAGATCGGTGAGCGCGTCATACTCCGCCATGTGAGCCAACCGCTCTTCCATGCGCTTGCGCTCGGTGATCTCCTTGGAAATGCAGATGACGGTGGCCACCCGGCCCGCATCGTCGAAGATCGGCTTGACCGTGGTGATGTAGTACCTGTCGCCATCCGGGCGCGGAACACGCACCTCGAGCACCTTGCACTCGGCGTGCTCGAACACCCATTTGACGGCGGCAAAACGCTTGTCCGCTTCGTCTTTCGAGAACACATCCCAGATGGTCCGACCAATGATCTCGTCCTGGCGCTTGTTCACGCCCTCGGCGAACGCCCGATTCACATAGGCGTACCGACCGTCGGCGTAAAAGGAAAAGATGGGATCGCTGGATTCATCCAGCAGAACGCGGAATTGATCCCTGCCGGCGCGCAGGGATTCGATGCTGCGTTCCTGTTCGCTCGCCACGGCCTGCAACGCCGCAACCCGCCGGCGCAAGTCGCCCAGTTCGGCGTTCGAGCCGCTGTCGCAGTTGGAAGGATCGGCATCCGGCGTCATGAGTCAGGCCCAGGGATCAGGAGGCAACGGGCAATGGCGCATACAGCTTAGCAGGCCGCGGCGATCCCGGGTGCGACGCACGGCCAGGGTCGGACACCGAGCGATCGTTGCTCGATAGCGAAAGTCAGCCGTGGTGGTACGGCTCGGCGAGCGGTTTGTCGCCGCAGCGGACGATCAGACCGAAAGCCCGGACCGTCCTTGTTCGGCCAGCAGCGGACTTCGATCACCATGCCCCTTAAGCGAACAATCGGCGGCTTTGGGGGTATGCTTTCGTCGTTTCTTAAGACCGCCGCTTTTCTCCTGCTATTTAGTACTGTATGACTTTCCCTACAGGTCCTCGTCGAGTGACTACTGGTACCCGTTGTCGGGAAATTCAGCTTCCCAAGTTATGGGGACAACCGAGAAGATCAGGGCGCAAGACTGTCTCCCTATATCAACGTTAGCCATTTTTCATAGAGACGCTCATGAAACCATACTCAAAGCCCTCAATGGAATTAGAGGATGCAAGGCTAGCAATTGAGAGAATGAAATCAGCCAAATCTTACGAAGAATTTGAAAATGAGTGGAAGACGTTTTTGTCTAAATTGGAGCGTGCATGGAATAAAGCTCAGGATCACTATAAGAGAAGTCCAAAATGGGACGGATGGAAGGGCAAATATACAAAATCTAGAAAAGAAGACTCTTTACTTAAGTATCTAACGAATGCCAGAGGTGCGGACGAACATACAGTTAGTGATATTACGCAAAACATTCCAGCAGAGCTAAGAATCGGTCTTAAACTCAGTGATGCCAATGGATGGATCGCGCTAAATAAGGTTGCAGTAAATGAAACTCGGGTCCATATCGAAACAACGTCAAATGATCCAGATGCTGAAGTTATATTGCACTTCAGCCCAGAAAAAACCCGGCTATTACCTGTAGTAAATAGAGGGGTCACATACAATGTGCCAACTAGCCATATGGCAAAAGAAATTGATCCAAATAATGTCATTGGCATGGCTGAAATGGGGCTGTCATTCTATGAGTCATTTTTAATTGAAGCAGAAAAATATTTTGTCAAATGAAATGGCTAACAAGTCCAGTTAACCGGACGCCGGTTACGTCGAACGCTCCTGAGCGTCCGCCTTCCCACCGAGCCGACGTCCGCTTCGGGCACATAGCCGCCTGACAGCAGAAGCTTGATCAACGGCCGGAAAGGCCGAACTTCCGCCGGATAGCTGATCAAGCCCAGTTATGTACGGCAGCAAACAGACCCACGCTCGTTAAGCGACGAGACTCAATGGCGTAACGCGGGCTTGGCCACGCGTGTAGTTCATGTTGTCGTTATGGTCATTTTCTACAACACAGCCGGCATGTGCAGCCCGGCGATGCGCCATACGGAACAATCGACTGATAAGGCGAATAGCCGGGCGATCACTTTGCGTCGCCGTCTCTTGAAGGAGCGAAAAATGGAAACCACTGATTCCGTGAACGTCACTGAGATCAACTGTGAAGGGGACGAGTGCAAGATTCCGCTGCTCAAAAAGATGCTGGACGAGATGTCCGATCCGGGGGCGCTCCCGCCCTTCAATCCCAAGGAGGCGGCCGACAAGGCGCGTGCGATGGGCGCGGAGCTCTCCGAGACGGTCTTGGAGGCGGTAATGACGCTGAGGGAGAGGCGCCGCAGACTGGGTGCGGATGACAACGCGATCGGGGCGGCGACAGAACTCAATACGGTGCTGGGCCCGGAGCGGTTCCATGAGCTTAGGGAGAGTTTCCCTTCCGGGCCTGTGGGACGCTGTTGCGAGCTTGCTGGCATCCAGCCTCCGGATGGAGTTCTCGATGCCTCGTTTGGCTGGGCCGCCTAGCGATACGGGGATTGCGGCCCCAGGCAGAACGGGCGGCAGCAACGCGTCCAGTTTGCAATGACCGCCAATACCGGCGGATCGAGGTTACCGGTTGGATCCCGGAAGGCGGCGTAAAATCGGCGTTCGCCTTGCCGTTCCTATCGTCCAAGTAATCGGGGTCAGACTGAGCTCGCCGAGGTGTGCCACGGGCCCATTGTTTCCCCCTCTCGAAGTCCTCGATCGGAAACGATCAGGAAGTTTGGGGTATCTCTCACGACTGGATCGCCAGCGGCCTCAGTTGCCGGTGCCAATCAATGGCCGTGACACCATTCATGGGCTACAAGTCTGTTTCCGAGAATTGCTCACATGCCCCCTAAATAGGGGGCATACAGCTGCCGCTCGTTCAAGGAGAATTTGAACCGGCGCTCCGGTTTCTTGAAGTCAAGATCCGATGTTTCATCTTCCCGGCGCTTGATTCCTTGATCACCAACAGTAGTTCCCATCGAACCAAGTAACTGACGAACCCGGTTTTAGACATCATGTCTAGGCAGGATTCTCAGGGAGATATCAGGATGGCATTTCGCCCAACAACCGTTTTGTACTTGTTCACCAGCCTGCTACTTGGCGGCCTCACCGCTGGTTGTGCAGCGCCGGGGTATGTCACCCGACACGATGGAACTCGGGCTGTCCGGCCCTCGGTCTATAAAAATCTCCATCCACGCAATGAGCAGGAAATTATCGAGTATTGCGATCTATATATTTCGGAACCGTTCTCAAGAGGAACAGATCTCAAGTCGATGCGCTCTCAATGCATAGCGGGTGAGCGAAATGGTTTGCAACGCATGAAGGAGTATTGCGCGCGTGAAAAAAGCAACGCCGACCAAAGGATCCGTCAGGAGGCCACGAGAAAATGTGCGGACTGGGATACCTCGTTCAATCTCGTAAAAGCCACGATTCGTCAATACGATGAATTTGTATTGGCAAAAACGGCCGATCAATATCGTTCATTCATCGCGACATACGGCAAGGTCGACCCGATGAACCTGGTTCCAGATGCTCGTATCCAACTGGCCAAGTCGTGTGGAGGCGGTGTATCGATAGACAGCTCGGTACAAGCTGCTCAAGACTGGCTGGATCACTTTGGCGCTGTCGGTCCCAACTATTGCGTCACGCAACAAGCAGTGGCCAAACGCATTCTCCGCCGTGATGCGTTTGCACGCGCGCAGGGGAACGAGGACGCACTGACACGGCTACTCGAACAGCATCAAGGCGAGGATCCGGACGGAATATTGGATAAAGCGCGAGCACAAATCTCGGTTCTTCATACAGAAGCAGAACGCAAATCGTTCGCAGCCATCACCGACTGGGCCAGTGCGGAGCGCTTCATCGCCAAGTACGATGGTGACTCACATAGCGTACGTCTGGATGACGCGAAGCGCCTTCGGGACGAGAAGAAGGCTACTGAATTGGCTGAACTTTCGCGGATACCGCTGCTTGATCTGCGGCGCCGACTAGCCGCTGGACGCACCAACATGCCCGCCGCGTGGAATGCCGAGTTGAACAGGCTGATTCAAACTCGCGCACCAGTAGAGGAACGCTCCATGCTATCGAAGATGGACGCTGACGAACTGCGTGCGTTCCTGAAAAGCCACAAGGTCGACGCTGGGCAGCCGGAAAGTCAAGCTTCACAGGACGGCATGGCGGCCGCCGAGCAATATTTGCACGAGCGCCTTGCCGAGCGAATTGTCCAAGGCACCGACGCACAACGCGAGGCCATGCTGACGGATGAATTCGCGACGCCCGAACTCAAACGGCAGGCTACTGATCGCCTTAAGCGCGACTACATGGCACGTCGCGAGTTCCCTCCCATACTCCGGCTTTACAAGCTCACCCAAGACGTCTCCCTGCTGCAAGGCGGCCAAGGTTTTGTCAAATCAACCGATGACCGCTTGGCACTGGAGCAAGCCGCAGCGGCGGTTACCAAGTCTCCCGGGCGGCTATTTGATCTTGATGGACACTTCGAGCGCGTGTCGGCTGAAGGAAATGCCAAGGAGAACATGGGCGTATTTGCCAATTTCACGGCAACCGTCAGGCAACCACTACGGGGTTACCTTGAAATCAAACAAAACAAGGCTTCGCCACTGAAGCTACGCTACGGCACATATCAGGTAACGATAAATCTGGCTTGGAAAGCCGAGAGACTGAACACGCAGCGCTCGACATTCCTGGGCAACAAGAATGTGCAGGAACCGAGATCCGGATCGAAGATGGTGACGGTGCGACTTTCTCCGCCTGACTACCAAGGGCGCGTCCCCTTCGACTTTGGAGCACAGGAATTTGGTTACTTCCAAAGCGGCTCTATGGGCGGCTTCACCGCAATTCAATTGTTAAGTGATCCCGTGGCCACCGCCGAAGTGGCGTCCATCACCCCCGTCGAATGAGTGGAGTATCGAACATGTTTCTCAGAACTGCTTTTGTCATAGGTATGGTTTTTCTCGCGCAAGGGATACCTGCATGGGCCGCAAACAAGGCAGGCGATAAGCCAATTCAGTTCGACGAATTGGTAAGTGCTGGTCCCAATCGCACAACCCACTTCACAGCCTCGGGTGTTGCAGACAACGTAAACAAGGAAGTTGAGTACCACGGCGAGCGCCACAACACAGACGTCGGACGCCGTCGTGCCTCGATGAGCACGAGCAGCAGCGGTAGCTCAGGTAACGGACCTGGCGAATCGTCACGATCTTCTCAAGCTTCAGAATGGCGCTGCGAGTTTCTATGTGGGAAGTCGCGCCATAGCGTAGTACTCAAAGCGACGGACAAGAGCGATGCCCAGGATCGTGCAATGCAACACGGGAAGAAGAATTGCTGGGCAATCAGTAAGCAGCTTTATGAACCCATGTTGGGGCGTATCGCGGACTGCTCCAAGCAATAGGGAGCGTGATCTAACCCCTGTGGTCCGTACCACTCTTTCGGCAGGAGGTTTGGTCGGCAAACCGGCTGGATCCCGGAAGGCGGCGTAAAATCGGCATTCGCCTTGCCGTTCCTATTGAGAAAGGGTTCGCGGTGCCATATACGTCTGATCTGGTAGATGAACTGAACACGCTGATTCGTTTCGACCTTGCCTGCAATCAGATCGGGGTCAAGGTTCACAAGACGGCCGACGCGGCGGTCATCGCTGCCACAAGTCGTTTGCATGGCAAGGGGCTGCTCACCCAGGTGGATGGCGGGTATTTGACGAGCCTGGGGCGGACCGCGGCGGAACATGCGCAAGCGGCGTTGGCCCTGCTTACCGAGGGTGATGCGCACAAGTCACTCGCTCGACCGCAGCCGTCCCGTGGCGCAAGCGCCGCCGAGATGTGACGTACACCTTCCAGCTCGACAAGGACTTCGTCGAGTTGCACGTCCTCCTCAAGCTGCTTGCGCTTGCGCCTTCGGGGGGCGCCGCCAAGGCGATGATCGCGGCGGGTGACGTCAGCGTCGATGGTGTCGTCGAAACGCGGAAGGGATGCAAGATCCGCGGCAATCAGGTGGTGAAGGTGGCGGACGACGAGATCCGGGTCGTCGGCTAGATTGCCGTCGTTGCGAAAGTTAGCCGTGGTAGTACGGCTCCACGCAGCCTATTTGTATTTCTTGAACACGAACCGCGCGTCTTCGTGCGCGCGGTCGAGCGTGCAGATCTTCGGGTCGTCGTCGTGGCCGCTGAAGTAGCCGTCGCCCTGGGCGCGCATGACCATGGCGATGGCGGCTTCGTCGGTGAGGTCGTATTTCTCGGTGATGAGCGTGGTGACTTCGTCGAGGTGCTGTTCGTAGGTCATGTGTTTCATGAGTCTTTACCTGCGTTTCTGGTAGGTGCCGAGGAGTTCGGTCTGGGCGATGACATGGCCTTTCATCCGGGCTTCGAGCGCGGCCTTGGTCGGATTGTGCAGGTCGGGTAGCGCCGTGTCGAGTGCGTAGAGCTTGTGGAAGTAACGATGGCGGCCGATGGGCGGGCAGGGGCCGCCGTAGTCGGCGCGGCGCCAGTCGTTGAGTCCCGCGAGTGTCCCCGGCGGAAGTTGCTGCACGTCTTCCGCCAGCGAATTCGCGCTGGTCGGGATGTTGTACAGCAGCCAATGCACGTAGGTCATTTTCGGCGCGGCGGGGTCAGGGGCGTCGGGGTCGTCGACGATCAGGACCAGGCTCTTCGCCTCGGCAGGGACGCCGGACCACGCGAGCGGCGGCGAGATGTCCTGGCCCTCGCAG
>JAGVII010000137.1 GCA_020056155.1 Afipia sp. | reverse complement strand
TTGAACTCGCGGTCGATATAATCGTCATCCACCAGCCGGGTGCGGGCGGCGGCATGGAGACGGGAGAGCGTTCGCGCGAAGTCCGCGATACGCGTCAGCGCCGTGTTGTCGAAAGCGATATTGGACATGTAGTCCTCGTGACCTCAGACAGACCCTAGATATGGTGGCGCACTGCGCCGAATCACAATGATATATCAATCACTTACTAAAGTGTTCTTAATTTGTTCCAGATCAGCATGGTCTCGTTACCTCAGACGTCATTGAAATGCGCTCCCGATCCCGCGAAGACTGAAACCGCACACCGGGAGCTATCGATGCTTGAGAAGACGCCTGAAACGACCTTGAGCCACACCGTCCATCCCTTCGACCGCGCCACGCAGGTGCGCGCCGTGGATGGCGGCTGGCGCGGGGAAGCCAGCGAAGACTATTTCGCGTTCGTCGGCGCGTTCGGCGGCACCACCGCCGCGACCATGCTGCGCGCGATCATGGTGCAGCCGGAACGCATCGGCGATCCGCTGTCGGTCACGGTGAATTTCTGCGCGCCGGTGGCGGGCGGCGGTTTCGATCTCACCGTGCGCCTGATGAAGGCAACGCGCTCGACCCAGCACTGGATGGTCGAACTTTTACAGAATGGCGAGGTCGCGACCTTCATGACCGCCGTGTTCGCGGCGCGCCGTCCATCGTGGTCGCATCAAGCGGCAACCATGCCGGATGCACCGCCGTTCGATCAGGTCAAGCCGTTGCCGGCCAGCGTCGTCGCGCCATGGGCGCAGCAATATCAATTCCGCTTTGTGGAAGGCGCGCCAGGCTACAGCGACACATTGAACGACACGCCCGCCAGCGCCTATTCGCGGATGTGGCTGAGTGACACACAGCCCCGGCCCATCGACTTTCTGTCGCTGCTGTCGATGTCGGACTCGTTCTTCGCCCGCATCTTCCATGTCCGCGGCACCATCGTGCCGATCGGCACGGTGTCGATGACCACGGTGTTTCATGCCGACACCGCCGATCTCGCCGCCGAGGACATCACGATGGTGCTCGGCGCCGCCGACGCGCATACCTTTCACAAGAGCTTCAGCGACCAGACCGGCGAGTTATGGAGCCCGAGCGGCCGCCTGCTCGCGACCACGTCGCAGGTCGTGTACTTCAAGGCCTGAAAAGTCCGCTCCGCGCGCGATGAGAGGCGAATTGCCGCAGCGCGCCGGGTGGTGGCCCAAACCAGCTGTCATATTCGCAGTCCATGGTCCGGCCACCTGCTCGCGATCCGGCGCTAGTTCCTGCGGTCCCCCCGCGATTTCCGGTTCTCACGGGCACGCTCACAGCCCAACCGGAGATCGTCCATGATTCAGAACTTGTCCCATCGTCTCGCGACCGTTGCCGTCGCCGCTGCCGCATCCCTGTTTGCGTTCGCCGCGCAGGCCGAGATCGACAACAGCTCGCTGTCCGCGCCCGGCTTCCGCCCGCATGTGCGCACCTTCGGTCTGGTCTACACGCTGCCGAAAGACGTGAACGACACCCTCGACCTGACCACCAGGGGCATGCTGCGCGAAAAGCTGCTGAACGCGAAGCTCGAAGACGAGGCCGCACGGCACAACATTCCGCACGTGACCGTGGTGCATATCCACAACGCCGACGCCACCACGCCTGACAAGATGCTGAAGGCGCTGCCGAAGCTGCCGGGCGTTCTCAACGTCACCCTGAAGAAGTTCTACACCACCGAAGCCGCCAAGGGCGCAGGGCAGCCCTGGTGGCTCGATCTCGGCATCGTCAAGGAAGGCGCCGGCTTCGAAGCCATGATGGCGTTCAACACCACCGCCACCGCCGCGCTCGCGCCGCTGCGCGATGGCCCGCTGCCGCGCTGCACGGGGCCGGTTTACGCCGCGATGAACGATGCCGCAAAGGAACTGGTGAAGACGGTCGGGGTCAGCGGCGTCAACGTGGTGAAGGACGGCAAGGAACTGCGCTCGCACAATCCGCACAACACGCTGGTCTACAGCAATGTGAAGTTCTCGCCGGACCTGCAAAAGGCCATGGATCAGACCGCAACCGAGTTCAACCAGATCCTGCCCGACGGTATCCCGGTCTCGTTCAAGACCGTTTCCATCGTCGAACTGGGCTTTGCCGGAAACGTGCTGCGCGAAGTCTACCGGATCGACCTGCAGAACGGTTCGGTGCTGAACGTCGCCACCGGCAAGACCACGGGCACGACGACCGCGACCGCGCGCTGAGTCCGGACGTCACGACATTTTTCGCAATAAGAAAGGGCGGCTCGATCAGCCGCCCTTTTCGATTCGCAACGTCCGATCAGCGCGGATAAACCGGCGCGCAGACCGTCTGTCCGCCGGCCAGCCGCTCGACCGTGACGTCGATCCCGTAAACCGCCTTGAGCCGCGCGGCGGTGAGCACCTCGGACGGCGTACCCTGCGCGACGATCACCCCGTCCTGCATCAGCGCGACGCGGCTCGCCACCGCAAAAGCCTGATCGGGATCGTGGGTCGAAAGAACGACGCCGGTGCCGCGTGCGGCGAGCTTGCGGATTTCCGCCAGCACCGCGGCCTGATTGCCGAAATCGAGGCTGGCGGTCGGCTCGTCCATCACGATCAGGGGCGCGGCCTGCGCCATTGCCCGCGCCACGATCACCAGCTGGCGCTGTCCGCCGGACAATGTCGTCACTTCGCGCGCCGCCAGCCCGGCGATGCCAAGCTCGGTGAGCGAATTCAGCGCGATGGACCTGTCTTCAACCGTCGGCGCAGCGAACACGCCGCGATGCGCGACGCGGCCCATCAGAACCAGATCGGACGCCGTGTAGGGGAACGCGGTGTCCTGCGCCTGCGGCACATAGGCGATGCGGCGCGCGATCTCCGCACGCGGCAGATTTTCCAGCGCATCGCCGCCGAGCATGACGTGGCCGCCTTGCGGCCGCAACAGGCCGAGCAGGGTCTTGAACAGCGTGGTCTTGCCGCATCCGTTCGGTCCCAGCAAACACAGCACCTCGCCGGCCTCGAGGGTGAGATTCAGATTCCGGCCGACAGGCTGCTCTGGATAACCGAATGCGAGATCGCGGGCGATGAGACGCATCACGACCACCCGTGCCGGCCGCGCCACAGGAGCCACAGGAAAAACGGCGCACCGACCACCGCGGTGAGAAT
>JAGVII010000422.1 GCA_020056155.1 Afipia sp. | reverse complement strand
GCTCGGCCGCCGCGAAGCGTTCTTCTCGGTGGCGTTGTCGGTCGGGGTGGCCCTGCTCACGGCTGGCCTGACGCGCCTGGCACTGACGGCCTTCAGCGCACTCACGTAGGCACGCCGGCATCGCGTGCCGAACGGAAAAACAATCCACTGAAACTGTGGATAACCCTGTGGGTTGTCACGCCGGTGACGCAATACCGTAGCCTTGCTGGGCATTGCTCATTTCTTGAGCAGCCTTGCTTGAGCGGAACACCCGGTCGTCTTATGCCTAAAGAACTAGTCCTGTGGATGAAGATGCGCTGTGCGAGGCGTTCGGGAACTCAAACCGTCGTATCGATCACCTTGCCGGTAATCTGCCCCTGATCGTTGGGCACCGGGTGCGCTTGATCATCCGCAGACTGGCGCGGCTGGCGTCCCTTGCCGTCCTGCTTCTTCTGATCATCCGGCTTCACGCGCACAGCCTCAGGCTTGGCATGCACTGCCGGCGTCGGAATCAGTGAGTGAAGCATTTCGAAGGCCATTTGCCGCCTCCAGCATCAACTTTCTTTCGGGGTAAAGCGCGAACGCCCGATCAGACCTTCCGCCCGCCAAGCGTTCGCATTTCCTGAATTCGTTTAATAAAGAACAATTCTCTGTCGACTTCTTTATCGACAGGAATCGGTACCGCTTGAGCACAAGCGCCAGAAAACAAAAACGCCCCTTTCGGGGCGTTTTTGCTGAATCGTTGGCGGAGTGGACGGGACTCGAACCCGCGACCCCCGACGTGACAGGCCGGTATTCTAACCAACTGAACTACCACTCCATTCCCGCTGCTCGACCAGTGCTGGCCTAGCGACGAGAGGGGCGCATTATATCTACTTTCGCCGCGTGCGCAACGGCTTTGTTACACGCGCTCGAAGATGCCCGCCGCGCCCATGCCGGTGCCGATGCACATGGTCACCATGCCGTATTTCAGCTTCGGATCGCTCTGGAATGCGTGCACCAACGTGGCCGTGCGGATGGCTCCGGTAGCGCCGAGCGGATGGCCGAGCGCAATGGCGCCGCCGTGCGGATTCACCTTGGCCGGATCGAGATCGAGATCCTTGATCACCGCCAGCGACTGTGCGGCGAAGGCTTCGTTGAGTTCGATCCAGTCCATCTGCTCCTTGGTCACGCCACCGGCCTTGCAGGCGCGCGGGATGGCTTCGATCGGGCCGATGCCCATGATCTCGGGCGGCACGCCCGCGACAGCAAACGAAACGAAGCGCGCCAGAGGCTTGACGTTGTAGCGCTTCACCGCCGCTTCGCTCATCAGCAGCACCGCCGCCGCGCCGTCGGACATCTGCGAGGCGTTGCCGGCCGTCACCGAACCCTTGGCGGCGAACACAGGCCGCAGCTTGGCCAGTGATTCCATGGTCGTGCCCGGACGCGGGCCCTCGTCGTTCTCGAACAGGCGCTCGCGGATCTTCACCGCGCCGCTGGCGAAATCGGGCAGGTGTTCGCGCACCAGATAGGGCGTGATTTCGTCCTTGAACTGGCCGGCCGCGATGGCGGCCAGCGCGCGCCTATTCGACTCGACCGCGAAGGCGTCCTGCTGCTCGCGCGTGACCTGCCAGCGCTGCGCCACATTTTCGGCGGTGATGCCCATGCCGAAGGCAATGGCGAGATTCTCGTCGCTGAAGAAAGCCGGGTTGGCGGCCACCTTGTTGCCCATCATCTGCGCCAGGATGCTCATTGACTCGGTGCCCGCGCCGATGGCGACGTCGCACTCTCCCAATCGAATCCTGTCGGCGGCCATCGCCACGGCATTGACGCCCGACGAGCAGAAGCGGTTGATGGTGATGGCCGGCACGGTGTCGGGCAGGCCGGCCAGCAGCACGCCGATGCGGGCGACGTTCATGCCCTGCTCCGCTTCCGGCATGGCGCAGCCGACGATGACGTCGCCGATTTCCTTGGCGTCCAGACCCGGCACGGCGGCGACGGCGTTCTTCAGCACGTGCGCCAGCATGTCGTCCGGACGGACGTTGGCGAAAGCGCCCTTGCGCCGCGCGACGGGCGTGCGCGTGGCGGCGACGATGTAGGCATCCTGAATGATCTTGCTCATGGTGTTCTCCTCAGTTCCCTCAGTTACGTAGAGGCTTGCCGGTTTCCAGCATGTGCGCGATGCGCGCCTGCGTCTCCGGGGTTTTCAGCAGCGTCATGAATTCGCGCCGTTCGATGTCGAGTATCCATTGCTCCGTCACCAGCGTGCCGGTCTCGACATCGCCGCCGCACAGCGCCAGCGCAGCGGCCTTGGCGACACGGTAGTCGTGGTCGGAGATGAACTGGCCGGCGTGCATATTGACCAGCGCCATCTCGCAGTTGGCGATGCCGGTGCGGCCCGCCGCGACGATCGCGTTCGGATGCGAGGGCGGCGCGTAGCCGGCTTCGGCCATGGCGCGCGCCTTGCGGATCGCGACGTAGAGCAGCTCGTGCGGATTGAACAGGATGGTGTCGGCGGGTTCGAGATAACCCATCGCCCGCGCGTCGAGGGCGGACGCCGAAACCTTGCCCTGCGCGATGTTCATGAACACGTTTTGCAGGAATGGGAACGGCTCGCCGAACGCAGCCTGCGTCGCCAGTTCGCCGGCACGGCGCGCGAAG
>JAGVII010000621.1 GCA_020056155.1 Afipia sp. | reverse complement strand
CAAAGCGCATCTTCATCAATTCGTCCGTCTGCGAAGGCTGCGGCGACTGCTCGGTTCAGTCGAACTGCATTTCGGTCGAGCCGCTTGAGACCGAACTGGGGCGCAAGCGCGCCATTAATCAGTCGAGCTGCAACAAGGACTATTCCTGTGTGAAGGGCTTCTGTCCGTCCTTTGTCACGGTGGAAGGCGCCACGCTGCGCAAGCGCGCGCCGGTTGCCCTTGATGATTTCGGCGAACTGCCTGAACCGTCCGGTGTGCCGTCGCTCGACAGACCGTACAACATTGCCGTCGGCGGCGTGGGCGGCACCGGTGTGCTGACCATCGGCGCTCTGCTCGGCATGGCCGCTCACATCGAGGGCAAGGCCAGCATGATCCTCGATATGTCGGGGCTTGCGCAAAAGGGTGGTGCGGTGCTGAGCCATGTGCGGTTGTCGAAGAACACCGCGGACGTGACCTGCTCGCGCATCGTAACCGGCACCGCAGACCTGCTGATTGCGGCCGACGAAGTGGTCGCAGTCGCGAAGGAGACGATCACGCTGGCCGAGTCATCGCGCACCTATGGCGTCATCAACACGCATCTCATTCCGATCGCGGACTTCATCCAGAACCGCGATTTCGATTTCCAGCGCGGCAAGGTGAACCGGGTGCTGGAGACTGCGTTGCGCAAGGACTCTGCATTCCTCGATTTCACCAAGCCGGCGGAAGCGCTGCTGGGAGACTCGATCGCGACCAACATGATGATGATGGGTTACGCCTATCAGAAGGGCCTGTTGCCGGTTGGTGCCGAAGCCATCGAACAGGCGATCGAGCTCAACGCCGTGTCGATCAAGATGAACACGCAGGCGTTCCGTCTGGGGCGTCTCGCGGCGCATGATCCGGCACGGCTCGCGGCCATGATGAAGGGTGACGAGCCCGAGGCGCCGAAGACACTCGATCAGATGTCTCTCGACGAGGTCGTCGCGCATCGCACGCAACTGCTGACCGACTATCAGAACGCAGCCTACGCGGCGCGCTACCGCAGCCTTGTCGATCAGGTGCGGAAGGTTGCATTCGACGGCGGATATGGCGAGGCATTGCCGCGCGCTGTTGCAGTCAACTACGCCAAGCTGCTCGCCTACAAGGACGAGTATGAAGTCGCGCGCCTCTATACCGACGGAAAGTTTGCGGAGAATCTCGGCAAACAGTTCGAGGGCAATTTCAAGATCAGCTTCAACCTCGCGCCGCCGATCCTGCACAGCGGCGTCGATGCACTGGGCCGTCCGCGTAAGCGCGAATTCGGTGCATGGATGTTGCCGGTGTTCCGGACGATGGCGAAATTCCGTTTCCTGCGCGGGACGATGTTCGATCCGTTCAGCTACAGCGAGGATCGCAAACTCGAACGCAACCTGATCAAGGGATACGAGCAGGACGTAACGACGGCATTGAAGCTGCTTTCGCCGAAGACCCACGACATCGCGGTCGAGTTGCTGTCGTTGCCCGATCAGATCCGCGGTTATGGCCCAGTGAAGGAAGCATCGGTCGCGAAAGCGAAGGCGCGATACGAGCAGCTTGCCAAGGACCTTGTCAATCCGCCGCCGATGATCGTGCCGCAGATCGCGGCGGAATAGAACGCGGCAAGCGCGTTTGTTCGCCCTGCGGAATTCAAGATGCTTGCCAAGCCCGCATAAGCGGGCGAGATAATCCGCTGGAAGAGACGCCAGCGGAGACATCTTTTGACCATCAAGAACAAAGCCTACATCGCAGGGATTTACGAGCATCCCACCCGGCACGCGCCGGATAAATCGACCGCGCAACTGCATGCCGAATGCGCCAAGGGGGCGCTGGACGATGCGGGCCTGACCAAGGCGGACGTAGACGGCTACTTCTGCGCCGGGGACGCGCCGGGCGGCGTCATGCCGATGGCCGATTATCTAGGTCTCAAGCTCCGGCATCTGGATTCGACCGAGACGGGCGGGTGTTCCTACATCATCGCGCTCGGGCACGCCGCCGAGGCGATTGCCGCCGGCAAATGTTCCGTGGCGCTAATCACGCTGGCCGGAAAGCCGCGCACGGGGCCAATGCCTCCGCGCGCTTTCGGTCCCGAGGTCGATTTCGAAGCCGCTTATGGCGCAACCACCCACAACGCATATGGCATGTGCGCCATGCGCCATATGCATGAGTTCGGAACCACCAGCGAACAACTCGCCTGGGTCAAGGTCGCGGCCTCGCATCATGCGCAATACAACCCGCATGCGATGCTGCGCGATGTCGTCACGGTCGAAGACGTCATCAACTCTCCGATGATTTCCGACCCGCTGCACTGCCTCGATTGTTGCGTCGTCT
>JAGVII010000906.1 GCA_020056155.1 Afipia sp. | reverse complement strand
GAGCTCCTCGCAATGACGGAAAACTGACATGCCCGGCCATAGCAGTCTGCCTTGTGCAGACTGCGTAAACTTGTCTGCGCTGCCGGGCATTGTCGTCTTATAGTTCGGTTAGAATGCATGAGTGATACAGGCGACACCAACTTTCCGAACCGCGACGCCATCATGACGTCTCAGAGAATCGATCATCGCTCATGACTCTTCCCTCAGAAATCGATGTCGCAATCATCGGCGGGGGCGCGGCCGGTCTTGCCGCCGCGCGGACGCTTGAAAACACAAAGCTCTCCGTTCTCGTCCTTGAGGCGCGCGACCGCATCGGCGGACGCGGCCAGACGCTGATACTTCCCAACGATGTCGTGTTCGACGTCGGCTGCGAGTGGCTGCATTCCGCCGACAGGAATTCCTTCGTGCCGATTGCGCGCCAGCTTGGCTTCAAGGTCAACGAGACGCGCCCGCGCTGGCGCGAGCAAAGCCTCAACATCGGTTTCCCGCCGGAGCAGCGCGACGCATTCCTGAGCGCGATGGACGCATTCGACACGCGCGTTGCGGAAGCCGCCACACTGCCGGACGACACGCCGGCACGGCAATGGCTTGAGCCCGGCAACCGCTGGAATGCCGCCATCGAAACCATCAGCACCTATATCAACGGCGTCGAACTCGACCGCGTCTCGACCTACGACATGGACGCCTACGAGGACACCGGGGTGAACTGGCGTGTGCGGCGCGGTTACGGCGCGCTGATCGCAGCCTATGGCGCGCCGTGTCCGGTGGCGCTCAACACCAGGGTCACGCTGATCGATCATTCCGGCGCCCGCATCCGGTTAGAGACCTCGCGAGGCACGCTCACCGCGCGCAAGGTGATCGTGACGGTACCGACCAGCCTGATCGCCAACCAGTCGATCCGTTTTCAGCCTCCATTGCCGGACAAGGTCGCGGCCGCCGCCGGCTTGCCGCTCGGGCTCGCCGACAAGGTGATGCTGGCGCTGGACGAGCCCGAGTCGCTGCCGAGCGACGGGCATTTTTACGGCACCACCGATCGCATCGGCACCGGCAGCTATCATCTGCGCCCGATGGGCCAGCCGTGCATTTCGGGATTTTTCGGCGGCGCATTCGCGCGCGAACTTGAGGACGCCGGTGAAGGCGCGCTGGCGGCGCAGGCCATCGACGAACTGGTGGCGCTGCTCGGATCAAGCTATCGCAGAAAACTCAGGCCCATCGGCGAATCGCGCTGGGCGAATGATCCGTTGGCGCTGGGATCGTATTCGCACGCGCTGCCCGGCCACGCCGACGATCGCGCTGGTCTCGCTGCATCCGTCGACGGCCGGCTGTTCTTTGCAGGCGAGGCGACCTCGCCGGACTTCTTCTCCACCGCACACGGCGCGCAGGAGAGCGGCGTGCGGGCGGCGGGGGAGGTGGTGGGTGACTAGCGTATGCGCTTAACGCGAGATTGACGTCATCGTGACTTAATCGCAATCTGAGTCTCCCGCTAAAAGTCCATTTTCGGATTACCGCGATGAGCCAGAAGAAACAGCCCCGTCAAACTACTGAAGCATTCAACGACTGGCGGAAGGCGATTGATGATCGCATGTATGAAGTTTTCGGCATCACCATTTGCGATGCCGGTATTGATGATCAGCGACTAACCAACCATTTTAAATCCAACGAGACACCAAACGATTTCGTGGATTGGTTCGGCGAAAAATACGATCTCGATCGGAAAACCGATTATCTTTTGTCACCCAAGATTGCCTCTTAGCGAGAGCCTCAAATTATGAACGCGGCTGATCGCTTTGGTCAGGATTGGGCTGATGAGGAACTTGATCTCATCATTGCTGATTACTTTGCGATGCTAAAATCCGAGATGCGCGGTGAAACTTACAATAAGTCGGCATTTCGCCGATCTCTTGTAAAGGCGACCGAAAGAACCGAGGGTTCAATTGAACGTAAACATCAGAATATTTCGGCTGTTCTTGTCGGATTAGGGTTGCCCGTTATTGCGGGATACAAGCCACTCGCAAATTTCCAAATAACCATCCTTGATGGGATCGAGCGATATCTTATCAGAAACCCGAGCGATCTGAGTTACAATCCATCCCCATCTGGTTTTTCGGATAGCCCCGAACTGTTCATCGAAGCACCGCCGTCCTTGCAGCCAACCCCTCCTAAGCAATCTGAGCTAGAGCGACTCATAAGAAAGTTTGACCCTGTTGAAAGGGATTTTCGCAACCGCTCATTGGGCAAGGCAGGCGAAGAAATGGTTCTAAACTTTGAGCGCAGCCAATTGAACTTAAAGGGGCGCTCAGATCTAGCGAAGCGAGTGAAGTGGGTGTCGCAAGAGATTGGCGACGGTGCCGGATATGATATCCACTCATATAACGTCGATGGCTCTGAAAGACTGATTGAAGTGAAAACAACGATTGGCATCGAAACCACGCCGTTTTATCTGACGAGAAATGAGCTTTCCTTCTCTGTCGAGCGACCAGATGAGTTTAGGATTTGCAGATTGTATGATTTCTCAAGAAAGCCGCGAATGTTTGAGCTTTCACCGCCTATCGATAAATTTGTCCGCCTCGAACCGCTCACGTTCTCCGCTTCATTTGACTGAGCGAGTATTGCCGCCTTTTTTCATACCCGCGTTTTGAGTATCGGGAAGTTGACCGACCGGACCGAGTACTGAGCTAATCAGTTGCTCCATCGCGCTTCCCTCCCCCGCTTCCGCCAGCCAGTGGCCTTCCTTGCCGAATGCCGGGAGCACGCGGAAATCCACCTTGCCATCGCCGGCCTCGATGAAGGCATCGGCCATTTTTTTCGAGAACTCGGGCGGAAAGTATGAATCATTCTGCGCCACCAGCCATGTCAGCGGCACGCGCGCGTCCTCGCCGAATTCGGCCGCCGCGGCGATGAGTTTTTCCGGCGCGCAGATGTTACCGGCGCGATCGTCGGCGCGGCCGCCGCGCCCCGGCGCGAACACGACAATCGCGGAGATATCTTTCGGGTTGCGGCCGGTGAGCGCAAGCGCGCCCCAGCCGCCCGCCGAGTGTCCGACGATCACGGACGCCTCCCTGCGCACGAACGACTGCGTGCGCATGAACGTCAGCGCCGCCATGATCGCTTCGCCGGTGCTGCGCGCCGACATCGCATATTCGGCATTGTCGCAGCCGTCCTGGTCTTCAAGATAAGGCCCGCCGGTCTTGCCGTGACCGGGACGCTGCGGCACCAGCACGGCGAAACCGCGCGACACCAGAACCGAGGCCAGAGCTGCGTAGTCCGGCTGCGGCATCTGCGCCCGCGCCAGCCGGTTCTGCGTCGAGGCGTGGGCGATCACGGCGAGACGAAACGGGCCCTTGCCAACGGGGCGAAACAGAACCGCTCGCGAAGGTGTGATCTGGTCCTGCGTTGGCACCAGCCAGTCCTGCCGCCGGTTCGGCGATCCCTCAGGACCCTGCGGGCCAAACCGATTCTCGCCCCAAACGGGTGTCTGCGACGAAAGACCAACCGCAAGAAGCAGGGCCGCGACCGTGAGCAATGCACTTTTTGTCATCTGCGGTGATCTTTGCCTGCCGTCGGCAGCCAAGCCAAGGAATATACCGTGCACGGCTGTCCTCTTTCGGCACAGATCGCCCTTCACGTGATGCAAAAAGTCCACATATTAACTGATAATTAACGATGGACCTTGAAGGCAGGGCTGCGAGTTGCTTTGATTGCACCATGAGCACGATCCTTATCGAAGTTCGTCCAGCCAAGGCTTCCGATGCGTCGGCGGTTGCTGCAACGCATGACGAAGCCTGGCGCGCCGCCTACCAGGGAATCATCCCGGGCGCCGAACTCGAAAAGCTGATCAACCGCCGCGGCCCGCAGTGGTGGGATAGCGCGATCCGAAAAGGCAGCCGCGTCAGCGTCTTGTGCTTCGGCGACAAGGTCGCGGGCTATGCCAATTACGGCCGCAACCGCGCGCGCAGCCTGCATTTCGAAGGCGAAATCTACGAGCTTTACCTGCGTCCGGAATTTCAGGGCCTCGGCTTCGGCCGCCGCCTGTTCACCGCCGCCAAGCGCGACCTGATCCAGAGCGGGCTGAAGAGCATGGTGATCTGGGCGCTGTCCGACAACGAGCCCGCGGTTGAATTCTACCGCACCCTCGGCGGCCGCATGGTCGCGCGGTCCTCGGAGCGATTCGGCGGCAAGTCGCTGGACAAGGTCGCGTTCGCCTGGACGGCCTAAGGCCCGATCCGAAGGCCTGCCTGCTCCTTGGTCCCCTTGATACTCCTTGGACCGCTTTTTCGGCTTTCGGCGCCCGTCCGGATTCGCTAACCAGTCCGCGCATTTGCTCGAACACACACAGGCCCGTTATGCGTATCGACGCCATCTCGCTCGGAAAAAATCCACCCCAGGAAGTGAACGTCATCATCGAAGTGCCGGTCGGCGGCGAGCCGATCAAGTACGAGATGGACAAGGAGGCCGGCACGCTGGTGGTCGACCGCTTTCTCTACACGGCGATGCGCTATCCGGGGAATTACGGCTTCATTCCGCATACCCTCTCCGACGACGGCGACCCCTGCGACGTGCTGGTCGCCAACACCCGCGCCATCGTGCCGGGTGCTGTAATCGCCGTGCGCCCGGTCGGCGTGCTGTTCATGGAGGATGAGGCTGGCGGCGACGAGAAGATCATCGCGGTGCCGACGTCGAAGCTG
>JAGVII010000366.1 GCA_020056155.1 Afipia sp. | reverse complement strand
TTGGCGAGATCGTCGCAGCGGTCGGCGCGGGCGGGGCCGGAGCCGAGCGTGAAGGCCAGCACAAAAGCCGCCGCAATAGCCGGAAATTTGTAAAACGAGATGCGTGGTGTCATTGTTTTCCCCTGCGCCATTGAAGCGCGCGGGGCTCGTTTGTGCAAGGTCGGCGGCGCGGGAGCATGCCGGATGTGGCACAATTTCGGGGCCGGCGCGTTAAGGACGGGGCAGCGCGGCTGCCGGGGCAAGAGGGATCGGCATGTTGACGCGATGGATCTGGCGGCTGCGCGACGCCTCGAAGCAGCTCTGGTTCACGGTCGCGGTCTACTGCGTCGTCGGCATCGTCACGGCGCTCAGCGCGCTGGTGCTCGACCCGCTGATCCCGATGGACGTTTCCAGCAAGATCGGCGCGGACGCGGTCGACCGGATTCTCGGCATCCTCGCCTCCAGCATGCTCGCGGTGACGACCTTCTCCATCGCCACCATGGTGCAGGCGTTTGCCTCGGCGGGCAGCGTCGCGACGCCGCGCGCCACGCAGCTGCTGGTGGAGGACCGCACGGCGCAGCGGGCGCTGGCGACCTTTATCGGCACCTTCGTGTTCAGCCTCGTCAGCATTATCGCGCTTTCGACCGGCACCTACGGGCCGAGCGGACGGCTCGTGCTGTTCGTGGTGACGTTGTGTGTGATCGCGCTGATCATCGTCATGCTGCTGCGCTGGATCGACCGGCTCTCCAAGCTCGGCCGGGTCGGGGAGACCGTCGATCAGGTCGAGCGCGCCACCACGGCTGCGATCCGCGCGCGGCGCAAGCGGCCTTATCTCGGCGGCCATCCCGCAGTTGAAGTGCCCGCGAAGACGCATCCGGTGTTCGCCGCGAGAATCGGCTATGTCGACCGCATCGACATGGGCGCGCTTGCGTCGATTGCCAGGGAAAACGAGTGCGAGGTGCATGTGCATCTTCTGCCGGGCGGCTTCGCCACCCCGGATCGCGCGGTGGCTTCGCTGTCGAAGGCGCTGGACGATGAGTTCAACGAGCGCGTCGGCAGGGCGTTCAACGTCGGTGACGCGCGCTCGTTCGATCAGGACCCGCGCTTCGGGCTGATCGTGCTGGCGGAGGTCGCCTCGCGGGCGCTGTCGCCTGCGGTCAACGATCCCGGCACCGCCATCGATGTGATCGGCACCGCGGTGCGCGTGCTGCACGAATGGTCGCTGCCGGACGAGGACGGCGAGAGCGATAAGGTCGAATTTCCCGGCGTCTTCGTGCCGCCGCTGACCGCGCAGGAACTTGTGCAGGACGTGTTCACGCCGATCGGCCGCGATGGCGCGGGGCTGATCGAGGTCTCCATCCGGCTGCAGAAGGCGCTGCGCAGCGTGGCCGCGATGGAGTCACCCGGCCTGCGCACGGCGGCCAGGCGTCAAGCGCTGGAGGCCTTCGAGCGGGGGGAGGCGCAGCTGGGACATGCGCATGACAAGCAGCGGCTGCGCGAGGCCGCCGCGTGGATGCGCGACTGAGTCGATCAGAAGCCGTAAATCATCACGCCGACCGCGAAGCCGACGAGGAGCACCACGATGAACAGCGTCGGCACGGCGACCAGCAGCGTCGCGCGGCCGAGATGTTCGTCGTGCGCGGCATAGGCGATGGCGCACGCGGCCATCAGCGGGAACGCGATGACCTTCGACACGGTCTCGACGGCCGAGAACGCGCCCTTGAATTCAAGCCCGTGCGCGACGACCGACGGCATGTCGCTCAGCCAGGTCATGATGATGATCGCGCCGAGCGCGATGATCGCATGGCGCATGCGGCCCATGGCGGCGAACACGATGGCGGCGATTGCGAGCACCGGATGCGCGGCGAGGTGCGCCTTGACCAGCCCGCTGCCGATGCCGGACCCGATATGCGACATGTCGCCGAACAGGACCGGGGCGTCGGACAGGCCAAGCCCGGCCTCGATGAGGGCCAGCGCGATGAGCGCGGTGCGCAGTCCCAGCATGCGCGGGGCGGGCGATGCAGCTTCGGCAATCACCGGCGTGGCGGGGGGCATGTCTGAAATTCCCGATCGAAATTCATTCTTAAAGGCCGGACGGTAGCGCACCGGCGGGCTGCGCACAGCGGCCTTGCGAGGCTTCTGGCCATCTTCCTTTTGTCGGAAAAGCGATTAGAACGGTTCAAACCAGATGCCGGGCCGAAAGCCGGGCCGTTGAAAATCCAGCGATTTTTGCCTTTCCAACCCGCGAGATCCCGATGAACGCCCCGATCCCCGTGCCCACGCCCCAAGCCGTCCCGCCCTACAAGCACACCCCGCTGTTTCCGCTGGGCGCGGACAAGACGCCGTATCGCAAGATTACCAGCGACGGCGTTCGCGTCGAAAGCGTGATGGGCAAGGACATGCTGGTGGTGACCCGCGAGGCGCTGCGCGCGCTCTCGGAGGCCGCGTTCGGCGACATCAATCACTACCTGCGGCCGGGCCATCTGGCGCAGCTTCGCAAGATTCTCGACGACCCCGAGGCCAGCGACAACGACAAGTTCGTGGCGTTCGATTTTCTGAAGAACGCCAACATCGCCGCCGGCGGCATCCTGCCGATGTGCCAGGACACCGGCACCGCGATCATCATGGGCAAGAAGGGCGCGCGCGTCATCACCGAGGGCGACGACGAAGCGGCTTTGTCCGAAGGCGCGCGCGACGCGTATCTGCGCCGCAACCTGCGCTATTCGCAGGTCGCGCCTCTGTCGATGTTCGAGGAGAAGAACACCGCCAACAACATGCCGGCGCAGTGCGAGATCTATGCGGAAGGCGGCTCTTCAGAAATAGATCTGGCCTACAAGTTCATGTTCATGGCCAAGGGCGGCGGCTCCGCCAACAAGAGCTTCCTGTTTCAGGGAACGCCGTCGCTGCTGACCAAGGATCGCCTGCACGCATTCCTGAAAGAGAAGGTGCTGACGCTGGGCACCGCCGCGTGCCCGCCGTATCATCTTGCCATCGTGATCGGCGGCACCTCGGCCGAACTCTGCATGAAGACGGTGAAGCTCGCCTCGGCACGCTATCTCGATGAACTGCCGACGCACGGCTCGCCCGACGGAAACGCGTTCCGCGATCTCGAGATGGAGCAGGAAATCCTCAA
>JAGVII010000269.1 GCA_020056155.1 Afipia sp. | reverse complement strand
GCCAGGGCGTCCGGCGTGAAGTAGAGACCGGCGATGTATTGCACCTTGTCCTTGACCAGAAGCTCCTGCGCCAGCGCCTTGGACTTCGCCGGATTCGGCGATTCCTCGTCGCGGTAGATAAACTCGACGTCGTGACCCGCGACCTTGGAGCCGTGCTCGGCCACCCAGGCATCGATACCCGCCTTGAAGTTCTGGCCAAACAACGCATACGGCCCAGACATGGTGCCGATGACACCGACCTTGATGGTGTCGGCATGGGCCGCGCCTGACACCAGTCCGGCAACTGCCAGCACACACGCATAGTTCACTGTCTTTTTCATAGTCGTCCCCTGCTCGTGTTATTTGATTTGGTTTACGTCAAGCCTGTCCGGCGCGCCGCATCAGAACATCTCGAAATATTCGCGCTGCTCCCATTCGGTGACTTCGGCCTGAAAGCGCTCGATCTCGGCGTTCTTGATATGCACGTAGTAATCTACCAGTTCGGCGCCCATTGCGTTCCTGAAGAATGGATCGTCGTGCAGCGCGAAAACAGCCTCGCGCAGCGATTTCGGCAGCAGACTGGCCTTGGTCTCGTAAGGTGTATCCGCGGACGGCCCAGGGTCAATGGCGCGATCCACGCCATCCAACCCCGACAGGATTTGCGATGCCATATAAAGATACGGATTGGCCGCAGGCTCACCCACGCGGTTCTCGAACCGCGTGGCCGGGTCTTTCGGACCGCCCAGAACGCGGATCATGACGCCACGATTGTCCCGGCCCCAGATCGCGCGGTCCGGCGCCAGCGAATAGGACCGGTAGCGCTTGTAGCCGTTGATCGTCGGCGTCGTGAACACTGTCGCCGCACGGGCATGGTCAAGCAATCCGCCGAGATAGCCCTTGCCGAAGTCCGACAGGAACTCCCCGTCGGTGTCGGACATAAACGCGTTGCGGCCGTCGGATTTCGAGACCAGCGACTGGTGCAAATGCCAGCCCGACGAGACGACGTTGGGAATCCGCGGGCGGCACATGAAGGTCGCGTGATAGCCGTGGCGATGGCAGATCTGTTTGACCGCGCTGCGGAACAACACCATCGTATCGGCGGGATCCAACCCGATGGTCGGCGCGAAGGTGAACTCGCACTGGCTCGGACCGAACTCGACCTCGATCGACCGGAGTGGCAGACCGAGCGCGACGACATCGCGCCGGATCAGTTCAAGGACCGGCTCCATCTGGTCGTATCGCTGCTCGGTGAGATACTGGTAGCCGTGGGACAGAAGGCTGACCTCCGGCGGCTCGCCTGGCTGTCCCGCATCGCCGGGCTCCATCTTCGGGTCGTTGACCTTGAAGACGTGAAACTCGACCTCGAGCCCGGCCATGAAATCATAGCCGCGCGCGGACAGCTTGTTCAGAACGGACTTGTACAATCCACGCGTCGCAAACGGCACCGGACGGCCATCTGCGAAATGAACATCGCACAGGACCCAGCCCGTGGTGGGGGCCCAGGGCAGGACCCGGAACGTCGAAGGATCGGGAACCATAAGGACGTCGGCCGCGCCCTGCATTTCCTTCATCCCAAAGCCGCCGCCGGCGGTAAACACGGGAAACACCGTGCGATGCGAGGTGTCCTTCGCCAGCATCGTGGTCGTGATCGAACACCCGTTTTCGAGGATGCGCAGCGCTTCGCCGGCAATCAGCGTCTTGCCGCGCAAAATCCCGTGCTGGTCGGGAAACGACAGGCGAATCGTCTCCAGCCCCTTTTCCTCGACAATCCGCCGAAGCCGGACCGCGGCCTCGTTCTGCTCCTCCGACCAAAGGCGATGTCGCGCGACAAAACTCAACGAACTTGCTTTCCCTGACATGGGCCTGACCAGACCTTACTCGGCCGCAGTGAGATGCGGCACCTTCTCGGCGATTTCGGTCGGGATCGGCGCGGCCCACGGCGCACCGCGCCGCCGCTTCACGTCGACTTCCATCCAGTAGATTTCCCAGCCGCGCGTCGGCCCGATTCCGTCCATTGTCGCGGGCCCCTGAATGCTGCGCGCATGCGCCTCGTCGAGAAACAGCAGCGGCTTGCCGCCGGCGACCGCTTTCTCGATTTCCTGACGCAACAGCCGGCGGTACTGCACGATCCCCTTGTCGGACTGCCCGAGATGTTCGCGCGTGCGGTTCTGGATCGCGCCCATGGATTCCACCGCCCACTGGTCATGGACGTTGATGTCCAGTCCCATGCCGGTATAGGTCTCGGTCGCCTGCTCGTGCGGATCGAAACCATAATCGTTGGTCTTGTTACGCCGCGAAACGTAGTCCGGCAGTTCGTAGAGTTCGAGGCGCTGCTCGCGCATTTTCTTCTTGTCGACCGGCTTGGTGTAGCTGGTGAAGATCGCATACCAGTAGCAATGAGTGTCATCGACCGGCACATGCCACTGCGT
>JAGVII010000718.1 GCA_020056155.1 Afipia sp. | reverse complement strand
CGGATACCGATCTCGCGTTTCGCCGCCTTAGCTCAGCTGGTAGAGCACCTCATTCGTAATGAGGGGGTCGTAGGTTCGAATCCTATAGGCGGCACCACTTTCCCGGCACCTTGTGAAGGAGCCTGAGTGGCGACATGACGGGGTCGGGGTTATCGAAACAGTTTATACAGGCACAAGGACGGGCTGGTTGGCATGTCAGCGGCGTTGCTCGCGGCATGGTAACTTGCCGGTTGCGAACAAGTCGCCTTGCCTCCATCCATCGTCGGCGCCGCAACAACCACGCTCAGGGAACACCAATGACCGATAGAGAAAAGATTGTGGCCGCCCTTCGCGAAAAGCCGCTGAAAATTTTCGACGTGATGAAGCGTGTGAACATCAGGAATCAGGAGGACTGTCAGTCGCTCCTCCTCAAGATGCGCGACGAGGGCCTGGTGCGCTTCGATATTCACAAGGGTGTCTGGCTGATCGGCTGATCGAGACGGATCTTCGGAGAGCGGAGAGGTTCTGTTGCCCGGACAAGAATTTATGCGATCTGACCGGTGGCCGGTCAAAATTTCTCGTCAACATAACTCAGCAGGTCCTTTGATGAAGTTTCTTCAAGCCTTGATCTTGATGGTTGCGCTAAGCGGAGCGACGCAGAGCCTTGCGAAGGTCGAGCAATGCCGCTTCATCGATGCAAAGCCGGACCGGGAAGCCTGCTACGACCGTCAGTCCAAGGCGCTCGCGGCGAAGAAGGCGGAAGCCGCCGCGAAGCAAACGACTGCAGACCCGCTGGAGCGGATGAAGCAGGACGATGAAGCGCTGTCACGCCGGCTGAGGAGCATCTGCCGGGGGTGCTGACGGCTCGCTGGCCGCTTACGAGAATCTCGTTCGCTCTCTCTTCGCTGCATCGTAAATTTCGATCTGCAGCATTTTATATTTGGCGAACAACGCCGCGGCAGCGTCCTTTGCGGACGCCTCGTCATTATATTGCGTTTTGAAGTGTCCATCGACCACGAGCGTAAAGCCCTCCACGGGTGGAACATCCGCGCGCTGGATCTTGCGGGGCTCTTCGTCGGGGAGTGTGAGTGGTTTCTTCATGTCCGCCTGTGCTTCGTTGTTTGGGGTAGCCTAACACGGCCAGGATGGCATGCGGGTGAAATTCGACGACGGAAGGCTTCTGAATGAACTAAATTCAGGGCAACCAGGCTCGCAGGTTCGAATCCCGCAGTCGGCCCGCAAACGGTACCAGCAAGCTCTAGGCAACGTGAAACGTGCTGAACTGAAAACTTTGCTGGCTGTCCCACGGCGTTTTGTGGAGATGAGAGATCGTCCCGACGAGCCGGAAGTCCGCGCCGAGCGTGTACGCCAGGGTTTCTCCGCTGTAGCGAACGACGGCCAGCCCGCTGCATCGTTCCGGACCGTCAAGCGCGAAGGTGCCGAGGATGACATGCCCGCCGGGCTTCACCGCGCGGCGTAGCCTGTTCACGTAAGCTGCGCGATCGGTGTTTTCCGTGAGAAAATGAAAGGCTGCGCGATCGTGCCAGATGTCGAACGTTTGCGCGGGCTCCCATCGCGTCACATCGGCGGCGATCCATTGCACGTTCCCGGCGCGGGCTCCCAGTCTTGCGCGCGCGGTCGACAGGGCCGCCTCCGACAGGTCCAGAACGGTCACCTGCTGAAAACCGTCGTGCACCAGGGTATCGACGAGGCGGGACGCGCCACCTCCGATGTCGATGATGCGGGTGTCGGCGTTCGCGCCCGCTGCGCGAAGCAGCTCCATCGACGGTTCCGCGCATTCCTGAAACCAGCTGACCTCCCGCTCGCCTTTGGTGGTGTAGACCTGCTCCCAATGGGCGTGACGGCTGCTATCGTTCATCGTGTCGTATTCCTCTGCGAGACAGGACAGATGGCACCCGCTTCCGTCCGGGACAATAGCGATCTGGCGACGCGAGCCAGGCCGTTTTAATTGAGCCGTCTTAATTGAGCCTTGCGGGATTGCTTCGCTTCGCCGCAAGAACAAGTATGATCGAGAAGCTGAAACGCCGGGTTGTGAATGAGCATTGCCGAGATCCTTGACGCGCCGATGGCGCGCGCACCGCTGGTTCCGCCGCGGCCGCCGCTCGCGCCGGACGATCTGTCTGCGTTTGGCCGGCTGTCCCTGATCCGGCGCAACGCCATCGCGAGCTGGGGCCAGCGCGCCTATGAGGAGGACATCGTCCGGGGACGCTTCTTCGGGCGCAGCAGCTTCATCCTCAACACGCCGGACGCGATCCGGCATGTGCTCGTTGACAACTACGAGAACTATACACGCACGCCGGCCGGCATCCGGGTGCTGCGGCCGATTCTCGGCGAGGGGCTTCTGCTGGCGGAAGGCAAGGCCTGGAAAAATCAGCGCCGCACCCTGGCGCCCGCCTTCGCGCCGCGCGCCATTCCGCTTCTGATTCCGCACATGCTGGCGGCGACCGATGATGCGATCGGCGCGTTGCGTCATGAATGCGGCAAGCCGGTCGATCTGCGCGAAGCGATGCAGCGACTCGCGCTCGACATCGCCGGGCGCACGATGTTTTCGTTCGAACTCGACAAGCATGGCGCGGCACTGCGCGGCTTCGTCAACGACTACGGCGAGCGTCTGGCGCAGCCGCGGTTTTTCGATCTGCTGCTGCCGCTGGGCTGGCCGAGCCCCAGCGATATGTCGCGCGCATTGTTCCGGCGGCGGTGGACGCGGTTCATGCGCGGGCTGATCACCGAGCGCCGCGCCATGGCGGCTGCGGGCGACGGCGCGCCGCGCGATCTGTTCGACCTGATGGTGGCGGCGCGCGATCCCGAAACCAACGAAGCCTTTTCCGACGAGCAACTCGGCGATCAGGTATCGACCATGATCCTCGCGGGTCATGAGACCACCGCGACGGCGCTGTTCTGGTCGCTTTATCTGCTGGCGCTCGATCCTGCGACGCAGGACGAACTGGCCGCAGAGGCGAAGGTCGCGGCCGGCGGCGGTGCGCCCGACGTCGCCCGGCTGACGTTCACCCGCGCGGTGCTCGACGAAACCATGCGGCTTTATCCGCCTGCCTTCCTGATCGTGCGCGCCGCCGCTGGTTCCGATGCGGTGGCGGGGGCAGAGATTGCGCCACGGGATGTGGTGCTGATTTCGCCGTGGCTGCTGCACCGGCATGAAAAGCTTTGGGATCAGCCCAACGCCTTCAGGCCGTCCCGTTTCCTGCCCGGCAACCCGCCGCCGGACCGTTTCGCCTATCTGCCGTTCGGCGTCGGGCCTCGGGTCTGCATCGGCGCACAGTTCGCGCTGACCGAAGCCACGCTGGCGCTGGCCAAGCTGATCGCGGCCTTCAGAGTGGAATTGCTCGACCGCGCGCCGGTGACGCCGGTCGGCGTGGTCACGACGCAGCCGGACCGCTCGCCGATGTTTCGGATTACGCGGCGCGACTGATCATCGGCGTTGCCGAACGCGTGTTGCAGCGCGATGAAACAGGCGTGATGTAAACACCAGGCCGTCAGTCTTATTCCTAAGTCGTAGATGAAATCGCCAACTGCCGCGTCGAAGAGTCGCATTCATCCGATCATTCTTGCTAAATCTCCCCACAGGCTCTTGTCTTGCATTCAATCATCAAAGTCAGGCCAGCAAGGACCGGGCTTAATAAGGGAGAACGCCATGACCAAACGAAACAAAGACAAGACATCCAGCGAGAAGACGTCCAGCCGCCGCAACTTCCTGAAAGTTGCCGCCGCTGGCGCAGCCGCCACGATAGCTACGCCGGCTATCGCCCAGACGGGTCCGACCAGCATGCGCTTCCAGAGCACATGGCCGGCGAAGGACATCTTCCACGAATACGCGCTCGACTACGCCAAGAAGGTCAACGACATGACCGGCGGCGATCTCAAGATCGAAGTGCTGCCCGCGGGCGCAGTCGTTCCTCCGTTCCAGTTGCTTGAGGCCGTCTCAAAGGGCACGCTCGACGGCGGCCACGGCGTGCTCGCCTATCACTACGGCAAGCAGAACGCGCTGGCATTGTGGGGTTCGGGTCCGGGCTATGCGATGGACGCGAACATGCTGCTGGCCTGGCACAAGTACGGCGGCGGCAAGCAGTTGCTCGAAAAACTCTACAGCTCGATCGGCGCCAACGTCGTCTCATTCCCGTACGGCCCGATGCCGACCCAGCCGCTCGGCTGGTTCAAGAAGCCGGTGACCAAGGCCGACGACCTTAAGGGCGTCAAGTTCCGCACCGTCGGCATTTCGATCGACGTGTTCAGCGGCATGGGCGCGGCGGTCAACGCACTGCCCGGCGGTGAAATCGTCTCGGCGCTGGATCGCGGTCTGCTCGACGCGGCAGAGTTCAACAATGCGTCGTCCGATCGCGTGCTCGGATTCCCGGACGTGTCCAAGGTCTGCATGCTGCAGAGCTACCACCAGAACGCCGAGCAGTTCGAGATCATGTTCAACAAGGACAAGTACAACGCGCTGCCGGCGAAGATCAGGGCGATTCTTGACAATGCTGCGGAAGCAGCGGGTCAGGACATGGCCTGGAAGGCGATCGACCGCTATTCCAAGGACTACGAGGAGATGCAGTCCAAGGACAAGGTGAAGTTCTACAAGACACCGGATGCGGTGTTGCAGAAGCAACTTGAGATTTTCGATCAGGTCGCGGCCAAGAAGTCGGCGGAAAATCCGCTGTTCAAGGAGATCGTTGAATCCCAGCTGGCCTTCGCCAAGCGGGCGACCCAGTGGGAGCAGGATACGGTCGTTAGCCGTCGTATGGCCTACAACCATTACTTCGGGCCGAACGCCAAGAAGAAGACCTGACGCAATAATCAGCACGAACAACGCATCATCCGGGATGGCAATCCCGGGTGATGCTTTGTATCGTTTCAAGAGTTGCTCCGACTTCCTTCATGATCAGGTGACGGCGTCCTATGAGCGCGCAACGTGTTCTGCATACCATCGACGGCATCAGTACGTGGACCGGCAAAGCCGCGGCGTGGCTGATTATCGGACTGATGCTTCTTGTCTGCGCGGAAGTCTTCAAGCGCTATTTCCTGAACATGCCGACGGCATGGATTTTCGACGCCTCTAACATGCTGTACGGCACGCTATTCATGATAGGCGGGGCCTACACGCTGGCGCAGAATGCCCATGTCCGCGGCGACTTCCTCTACGGTTCGATGAAGCCGCGCACGCAAGCGACGTTCGATCTGATACTCTACGTGACGTTCTTCCTGCCGGGGGTCGCGGCTCTGGCCTATGCGGGCTGGGACTACGCCGTCCTCTCCTTTCGCATCAACGAACACTCCAACATCACCGCCGACGGGCCGCCGGTCTGGCAGTTCAAGTTCATGATCCCGCTCGCCGGCGCGCTTTTGCTGCTGCAGGGTGCCGCGGAGATCGCGCGCTGCGTAATCTGTCTCCGGACCGGTTCGTGGCCCACGCGCCTGAAGGACGTATCCGAGATCGACGTCATCGGGGATCAGCTCGCTGACAGCGAGTTCGTCGACGAGGAAACGAAACGAAAAGCGATCGACCACGCGCAGAACATCGAGGAGACCGCACGGAAGCGCGGCATGGGCGGAGATTTGGCGAAATGAGCGATCCCGTACTCGGACTGCTGATGCTCGGCCTCATCGTGGCTGCGATCATGATGGGCTTTCCCACGGCTTTTACGCTGATGGGCCTCGGCGTCCTCTTCGGCTTCTACGCTTTCTATGTTCCGGGCGAATACTGGTTCGACAACCGCGTTTTCGATCTGATGGTCCAGCGTACCTACGG
>JAGVII010000713.1 GCA_020056155.1 Afipia sp. | reverse complement strand
GCGGACCAGCTCTCAGGCGGACAGCAGCAGCGCGTGGCGATTGCACGCGCGCTCGTCCAGCAGCCCGACATTATTCTGGCGGACGAGCCGATTGCCTCGCTCGATCCCCGCAACACTCGTATCGTGATGGACGCGCTGTTGCGTATCAACAAGCACTTCGGAATCACGGTGATTTGCAACCTGCATTCGCTGGATCTGGCGAGAACCTATTGTGATCGCCTGATCGGCATGTCTGCCGGTCGCATTGTCTTTGACGGCGCGCCAGCCTCGCTCACCGACAGCATCGCGCGCGAGCTTTACGATCTTGAGGCCGGCGAAGTGATGGATGAAACGCCGGACTTCGTGCCCGGAGAACTGGCGCCAGCGTTCGGAAATGCTGTCGCGTAACTTCCCGTTTCGTAACGAATCTACCTGACTCACCGAGAGGACATCATGATCACTCGTCGTACCGTCATTGCCGGAGCCGCTGCACTTGCCTTCAGCACTACCGCTGCTTCCGCGCAGGACTGGAAAGCCAAATACCCCGAACTCACCTTTGCGGTGGTCCCCGCCGAGAACGCATCGGGTGTGACCGAGCGCTGGGCGCCATTCATCTCCTACCTGAGCAAGGAACTCGGCGTGAAGGTGCATTTGCGCATCGCCAACGACTATGCAGCCGTCATCGAAGGCCAGCGAACCGGTGCGATTCATATCGCGAGCTACGGCTCGGCGTCGTTCGCGCGGGCCCGTATGACCGGTGTCAAGACCGAAGCCTTCGCCAACGACCGGAATATCGACGGCACCACCGGGTACTATTCAATGTTCTTCGTGCTGGCCAAGAGCCCTTACAAGAGCATCGACGACATGAAAGGCAAGAATCTCGGCCTCGTCGATCCGAATTCGACTTCAGGCAACAACGTGCCGCGGTTCGAACTGAACAAGATGCAGATCACGGACGCCGAATCGTATTTCGGCAAGGTGGTGTATACGGGCAGCCACGAGAACGCGTTGCTCGCGCTTTCGCAGGGCACCATCGACATCGCTGCCAATCAGTGGACTGCGGACAACGACTCGACGCTTGCGCAGATGTTGACCAAAGGCATGCTGAAGAACGCAGACGGTTCGGCGATGAAGAAGGATGATTTTCGCATCATTCATAAGTCCGCTCCGATTCTGAACGGCCCATATGCGGTCCTGACGGACATGCCCGCCGATCTGAAGGCCGGTATCGAGAAAGCTTTCTTCGCAGCGCCGACCAAAGACAAGGCAGCTTTCGAGAGGTTGTCCGACGGGCAGAAGAAGGATTTCAACGCTGCGACCACCAAGGATTGGGACGGTATGATCGAACTGATCAAGTTCGTTGACAGCCTTCGCAAGAAGAAAGCTTCCTGATCTGAACGAAGGGCTGGACCTTTGCATGTCCGGCCCTTCTTTCATGGAGCGTAGAGCGATCAATTGACGATCAGCCTTTCCAGCTATCCTCCGCAGCAGATCGCCGCGCTCGAAGCCGCGTATGACGCAGCCGTCGCGCGCAAACGCCTGCGCTTTGCGACGGGCCTCGTGGTTTTCGTGGCATTGCTGATCGTCGCAAGCCTCGGTGCGGAAGTCGCGCCAAAGACCTTTGTCGAAAAGATCGGAAACTTTGTCGGCTACTTCGATCGCATCCTGAATCTCGATACCGGCAGCCGGGTCTGGACCGACCCCGCTGAGTGGTTTTGGGGTTGGCAGAAATGGCTGAAGTTGCTCGCGGAAACTCTGCTGTTGAGCTATGTCGGCACCACGATTGGTGCAATCGGCGCATTTGGTCTGAATTTCTTTGCTGCGGCTAATCTGTCGCCGCACCGGGGGCTGCGGTTTGTTGTCCGCAGGCTGATGGAATTCTGCCGCACGGTTCCGAGCATCGTGTTCGCTCTGATTTTCGTTATCGCGTTTGGTCTCGGGCCAATGGCGGGTGTGTTGGCCATTGCCATTCATTCGATCGGCGCGCTGGGCAAGCTCTATTCGGAGCAGGCTGAGAATATTGACATGAAGCCGCTGGAGGGCGTCCGGTCCACAGGTGCGAGCTGGATGTCTTCCATCCGTTTTGCCGTGCTGCCGCAGGTGATGCCAGGCTTTGCGAGCTATACGTTGCTGCGCTTCGAGATCAATGTACGCGAAGCGTCGGTGATGGGGTTTGTCGGTGCAGGTGGCATCGGCCAGGAGCTTGTGGTTGCTGTGCGCAAGTTCTTCTACTCTGACGTCAGTGCTATCCTGTTGATGATCATTGTTACGGTCTTCATCATCGATATTCTCACCGGGTGGCTTCGTGGGCGCTTGTTTGGCGGGGAGCAGCGAGCATGACGCCCGCGACGCGAGACTTGGCCCAGCTGGCGGCACAGTATCCGGAGCTTTTTCGGGGGACGCATACGGCGCAGCTGAAGGGACTGGCCGTCGGCGTGGCGGCTTTCGCGCTGTTTTTGTTTGGATGCTGGTATCTGGATTTTTCGCTGGATCGGATGATGACCGGCCTTCGGCAGCTTGGCTGGTTCGTCATGCTGATGATCCCGCCGGACCCCGGAACATCATTCCCGACCTATCTCGCGGCTATGGGGGAAACTCTGTCGATCGCGTTCCTCGGCACGCTGCTCGGAGCCGTTCTGGCGCTGCCGGTCAGTCTTCTGGCGGCGCGGAACATCATTCCATCTGTTTTTCTTCGTTTTCCCGCACGGCGCTTTCTGGATTCGATCCGCGGTGTCGATACGCTGATATGGGCGCTGGTCTGGATTAACGTTGTGGGACTCGGGCCATTCGCCGGCGTATTGGCCATCGCGACGGCGGATTTCGGCGCGTTTGGAAAGCTTTTTTCGGAAGCGATCGAAGGGGCTGATCGCAGGCAGGTCGAAGGCATTCGGGCGGCCGGGGGAAGCAAGCTGCATGAAATACGGTTTGGGTTGATGCCGCAGGTGCTGCCTGTGCTTGCGGGGCAAATTCTGTACTACATCGAGTCCAACACGCGTTCGGCCACCATCATCGGCATTGTCGGCGCGGGCGGCATTGGCCTGCAACTCGCTGAACAGATCCGCGTGCTGGAATGGCAGAAGGTTTCGACACTGATCCTGATGATCCTGGTCGCTGTCGCTGTCATCGATTTCATTTCGACCCGGCTGCGTTTCGCGATTATTGGCCGTGCGGGCGACGCGCGCCACTAACTCCTAGCCTACTGATTTTCGATAACGAATTGAACGCGCTCGGCGGCAAAGCGCGCCCGCGTCGTGAGCAGGGGTTTACCGTCGGGCTCCGTATCAAGACTGTCTGCGACCAGTACCGGGCGCCCCAAGGCAAGGTCGAGCCGCGCAGCATCAGCGGCGTCTGCAATGGCAGCCGAGACCGTAGTCCACTCGCGGCGGTAGTCACGCACACCAAAATGAGCCAGCAGCCTGGTCATTGATCGGGTCTTTTCGTAGATCCGCCCGCCATCCGCGAAACGGTTTGCGTCGAGCCAGGTGGTTCCAAGGCAGATCGGAACGCGATTAGCCATTCGCAGGGCATCGATTCGCAGGAGCGGTGCATCTGTCTTGAGACCAAGCCGCTTGGCCAGTTCTCGCGGCGCAGGTTCAATCGACGCGCTAAGCAGTTGGCCACCCGCTTCCAGCCCGCCGGCTCCGACAATCTCAGAAAACCGCGTGCGCGAGCGCAAGGGATAGGCGATGCGCGGCGCTTCGACATAGGTGCCGCTGCCACGTTCGGCGCGCACCAGCCCTCGCTCGGCAAGGGCCGCGAGCGCGCGGCGCACCGT
>JAGVII010000278.1 GCA_020056155.1 Afipia sp. | reverse complement strand
TTGGCTTTTGTTAATTGGTCGATTAACTTTATGCAGGTATTCCCTGCCGAGGCAAGTGGCCTTCCTGCGCCGGAAATAGGGGCGGGCATGCGTGATTGTTCGGCTAGCGGCCGAGAAGCTTCGAGGCCGCAACTTCGAATGTTTCAAGCGGCTTCATGCTTGTCAGCATTTCGCGATGCTCATGACCGGCCTGCGCCGCATGCTGTCGCATGCCGTCGTCAGCAAGGATTGCATCCAGCGACCTGGAGATGTCGGCTTGCGACTCGAAACTATCGATGACCTTTCCGAGGCGCGCATTTTGGAGCTGGAGGCCGTTCAGAAGCTGCTCGATATGAGTTGCCACAACAAGCTGGGGAATGCCTGCGGCGATTGCATGAGCTGCCAGTCCGCCTCCGCCGAAGTGAATGACGAGGCGTGACGCTGCCAGTGTTTCACTCATTGGCAAGTGTTGCGCAGAAACCTGCGCTCCTCGACGTAACAGATCATCCGTATGCTCGCGTGCCATATCGGGAGCAGAAATGATGAGACGGCTGGCGTGGGGGAGCAGTGCCGGAATGATGTCGAAAGGCAGGTTGGATAATACGCCTCGCGAGAGGTACACGAAGATGTTGTCCGCGTCTTTCCGGCCTTCGAGCGGCGGACTGTCAAAGATCGGGCCAACGAGCGGACCAGATCTCTGCAGATCATAAGGATCGAGTATCGGAAAGGTGAGAACGATCTCCTCGTCGCCGGAAAATATCTGCGGCAGCTGTTCAAGGGGAGGCCGCCCCACAAGTCGCAGCACGCGATTGACGGTTCCCAGCGTTTCTTCTTCATTCCAGCGCGGCGGGTGGACACGATGAAGCAGCGGAAACCGCTTCATGTCACCGGGGGGCGCTGTGTATCCGTTTCCGGTGATGATCAGCGGAATTCGCGCGCGCGACATGATGCTCGCCGCGGGCGCGGAGTCCGCGACGACAAGGTCCGGGGCAATGGCGTTGAGAAGCCCGTCCCACGCTTGCAGCAACGATCGCAAACCATGCTCGTTGGCCAGCCCCGCTGAAGCCAGTTGGTCATGCATCGTCGCTGTCGAGTGAAAGGAGCGGTTTCCGTCAGGAGCAGTCACCGGCCAGGGCGGAGCCTGAAGAATCTTCGCATCGGTCTCCAGCAGATGCGCGGCTTCCGGATGCTTCAGCACAAAAACCGGACGTATCTCGTGGCGCTTCAACTGCGCAGCGAAGCGTCCCAGATTTGCGATATGGCCAAACCCGCCGCCGCGTTCCCAGGCAAAAAGAACCGTCTTCATGGCGAGGCTTGCTTTCCAGATTGCGTTGACAACGCGGGTCGGAATACTGGCTATTATAAATGAGCATCAAAAGGCAATCGAACATCTCATGCAGCCGTCTTCTCCCGTGGAGCGTCGCCAGGAAGTGCATACTTTCTGGACGGGTCCAAATCTCAGTTGCTACGAAGATCTGTCGCTGCGGAGTGCGGTCGCGACTGGTGCTCGCGTCTTGCTCTATTCCTACAACAAGAATTTGACGGTGCCCGAAGGTGCCGAACTGGTAGATGCGCGCGAGGTTCTATCCGGCCCGCTTTATCAATTCCATCACAAGGACGGCGATCTTTCGCTGGCCCTGCATTCCGATCTGTTCAGGTACCTCGCCATCCGGAAATTCGGCGGCTGGTACATGGACCTCGACATCGTCGTGATGAAAGCGGAGTTGCCCGGCGACAAGATCTATCTCGCGTTTCAGGAAGATGGCGTCGTCAATGCCGCTGTGATGAAATTCCCCCCGCAGTCGCCGATCATGACGGCGGCAATCGATGAGGCGATGAAGCTTCTGCCGGCGGCAGGGACCGCCGCGCGGGGCGCCGATCACGGTATTGTCGGGCCGAAGCTCATCACGAGACTCTCATCTGAATATGCGATCGATCATTTGGTCCACCCGAAAGCCGGCGCTTACGAAATACATCCCAACGAAGTCCTGATGTTTTTCGATCCCAGGCAATGCGAGGCCGTTCTGACGCGGGTAGCCTCAAGCGATTTTGTCCATCTCTGGAACGATCTGTGGCGCGCGCTGCGCATTCCAAAAAATATGGGTCCGCCGGACGGCAGTTTTCTGGATTTGCTGTTCAAACGTTTTGGAATCGAGGTCCCGGAGGGCGCGCGTCTGTCTTTTGAGGCTGTCGAGGGATGGTTTCGGGAATTCTGGGTGATGAAGGAGCTCAAACAGAAGCTGTCCACCCAGAGCGTGCCCCACGATGCGCTGGACCATCTGGCCCGATCGATTCAGATCAACGGCTGGCGGCCGGGAATGCGGCCTTTCGGCAATGCCGCGGCTTCGCCACAGGAAGATCATTTACTCGCAGCCGAGCCTCAAACGCTGAAAACATTCTGGCACGGTGAGACGATCGGCCCCTATCAGTTGATGTGTTTGAAGAGTTTCGCGGCCAGTGGACATCGCGTCGAAGTATTTTCCTACAATCGCGACTTGTCCGCCCCGGACTGGATATCCGTCGAGGACGCGGCTGAAATTCTTCCACGCGAGCTGGTCTTGGTGCCATTGGGCGAAGAGGGCGCTTTCGCGATCCACGCAAATCTTTTCCGGTATGCGTTGCTTCAGAAAACGGGTGGGTGGTGGATTGACCCCGATGTCCTGCTGCTGAAGCCTGATCTGCCGCCGGGCAATGTTTTCTTCGCCGGTGTGGACGTGTTCGGCCGCGTGCCGACCGGTGTTCTGAAATTTCCAGCCGGGCACGGATTGCTGACAGAAGCGCTGGCGGAAACCGAAGCTCTTTCCGGATCATGGGAAGGCTGGGAGGAATCAGGCTCGGCTTTGCTCACATCGCTGGTCGAGAGACATAGGCTCAGTGGCAAAGTTCTACACCGGATGGCGCCGGGCCCCGTTTCATGGTTCGATGTGCCGGATCTGTTCAATCCCGACAGCGCCGAGAAATTGAGTCGATTGTGCAAGGATTTTCACTTCCTGCATCTTCATGATGATGCGTGGCGCCGTGCCGGAATACCGCACAATCTCGCGCCACCCGAAGGCTCGTTTCTCGATAGCCAAATTCAGAAGTACGGCGTAAGCGCTGATTTTCCGGCGAAAATTTCATTCCGCGAATTGAACCGATGGATGGCGCACATGTACCAATGCGTGCGCCAGACGCAGGTATAGTCGAGTTCCGGCAGCTGCGTTTTCTTCCTCCTGTATCAATTCGGCCACTGGATACGGGCCATACCGCGTTGATTTGAGGCCGCTTTTATGGTTCTACCGTAGTCATTGACGACGGGATTTTTTGAAATGTGGTTTCGAGTATTGCTCCTTCTGGCTGCGTCGCGGACGCAGACCGTGCCGGCCCTCAGCATCTGGGCTGTTTGCGCACTTGTCTTTTTCGCTCCTGCGGAAATTGCGCGCGCGCAGGATGCGTCAGAGCAGCAAAACCTGTTTCAACAGATGGTCCGCAATCCCGGCAACCATGAAGTGACGTTTGCTTACGTGAAGGTTGCGACAGCGCGGGGCGATTACGAAGCTGCGATTGGCGCGCTCGAGCGGTTGCTGTTCTACAATCCCAAACTGACGCGCGTGAAATATGAGCTCGGCGCACTGTATTTCCGGCTCGGCTCCTATGAAATGGCAAAGCGCTATTTCAAGGAAGCTCTCGCGAGCCCCGATATCGATCCGATCACCAGGGAACGCGTCGAAACCTATTTGCCCGATACCGAGAAGCAGCTTCAGCCGAGCCGGTTCTCCGGTTTTGCGCAGACCGGCATCCGCTCGCAGAGCAATGCGAGTTTCGCGCCCGGCGGCGGCGTCCTGCGTCTCGGCGGTCAGGATCTCGCGTTGCTGCCGACAGCGCAGCGGAAGGCCGACATCAACTGGTTTGGACTGGTTGGCCTGAGCCACGATTATGATTTGCAGAACCAGCGCGGCGACATTATCGAAACGCGCGCGGTTGGATATCTCACCGAGCAATCGCGCCTCAAGGATCTCAACGTCGGGTTCGTCGATGTCAGCTTCGGCCCTCGGCTTGCGCTCGCGCCTGAGCTTCTGCCAGGCGTCACCATCAAGCCTTATGTGGTCGGTGGAAACACCTGGGTCGGCGGCTCATCGTACTTTTCGACGGCAGGTGCCGGCGTCGGCGTGAAGGTCCCGGTAAACGACAGGTTCTCTTTCGGCCCCGATTTCGAATGGCGCCGCGCAGATTTCCGGACAATCGATCCTGTCGCGGGCTTTAACTCCGGCGACTGGTACACAACAAGCCTGTCGGCAAGCTGGAACATTGCACAACAGATCAAGCTTGATGCGCGCGGGCTTTATCGGCGCGGCGACTCGTCATTCGTGTTCCAGTCTTTCGATCAGTGGGCGTTCGAAGCCGCCTTGACGCTTGAGTTCGGGCCGCCGTTCGTCTGGATGTCACGCAACTGGAGCGTGGCGCCGTTCGTCCGGTGGATCGACACGCGCTTCGATGCACCAAATCCGTTTATCGATCCGCTGATTGCGCGCAGCGATGACCAGTGGTCGGTGGGCGCGCTATTTAATGCTCCTATGACGAAGAACTTCGGCATTTCAGCTGCAATCCAGTACGACAAGACGAATTCCTCGCTGCCGAACTATCGTCTGGAGAATTTCTCCGTGATGTTCGGCCCGACCGCGCGCTTCTGAGGAGCAGCAGATGTTATTCTCCAAAGAGACATACTTCACGTCGTTCCTGACGGTGCTGCTCTCCACGACTGCGCTTATTCCCGCTGCCGAGGCTCAAAACTCCGGGCGGGTCGGTGCCGTCAATCTCGATGCAACCGGGACGCCGCCGGGCGCGGGCACACGCTCGCTCACCATCGGCACCAACGTGATCTACAAGGAGCGGGTGCAGACGTCGGCAAAAGGGTCGACGCAGATCATGTTCCCCGATACTTCGACGCTGAATGTCGGCCGCAACAGCAATATCGTCATCGACGAGTACGTCTACGATCCGGCTGCCGGGACCGGCAAGATGGTGGCGACCGTATCGAAGGGCGTGATGCGCTTCGTCGGCGGACAGATCAGCCACACCGCTGGCGTCACGGTGAAGACGCCGGTGGCGACGCTGGGCATTCGCGGCGGCGTGGCGACGGTGGTTTATCCGATCCCGGCGGGATTCGCCGGTTCCGATCCCAAGCTCGCACAGGCGAAGGGCCAGATCGTCATCGGCCACGTCGGCTCGGTCGTGATCAAGAACAATGTCGGCTCGGTGATCGTTCGTCCCGGGTATATGACGTGGGTGTCCGGCCCGAACGACCCGATCCCGGAGCCGTTTCCGATCCCTGATTTCCTGCTGCAAAAGATTATGGCTGCGCTGACCAGCGGGCCGGGGCAGACCGGCGGTATCAGCGATCTGCCGACCGATCAGATGGCCGTGCGGCTTGGCTTCGGCAAGACCATCGTCACCGACCCGGCGAAGCCGCCGGGGACGGATCCGCTCGGATACTTCTCGATCTTCGATGGCGGCAATTCCATCGCAAAAAACAAGTCGCAGTCGAACCAGACCAATCAGGTCAATCAACCGCCGCCGCCGAATACAAATCCGGGCGGTTGTTATGGCTACTGCTACTGATCTGCAGGCCGCAGAGCCAGCTCACTTCTGGCTTTTTGGCAGGAAAAGCGCCTGAGCCTGGGCCGCCTGTTCGGCAATAAAGTCCGCCGTCACCCTGACGCGCGCGATGTTGCGCAGGTCGCTGTGCAGCAACAGCCAGAATGTCCTGATCAAACGAAAACTCGGCAATACCCGAACAAGTTCCGGCTCGGTCTGCGCGATAAAGCATGGCAACACGCAGAGGCCCGCGCCGGCAATGGTCGAATTCAGTTGCGCAATCAGGTTCGAACTCTTGATCGCGGGCCGCAGGTCCGGCGACACGAAATGCGTGTACTCCAGTTCCGGCGAAAAGATCAGGTCGTCGATGTATGAAATGAACCGGTGGGATGGCACATCCGCGGTTGTTTCGATGGCAGGATTTCTGGCGAGATATTCTCGCGATGCGTAGAGTCCAAGTTCATAGTCGGTTAATTTGCGCGAGTGCAGCCGTCCTTCGCTCGGTTGCGTCAGGCTCACTGCAATATCCGCTTCACGCCGCGAGAGGCTGAACTCGCGCGGCATTGCGACGAGTTCGACGGTGAGATCGGGGTGGCGATCGCTGAGGTCGCCGAGACGCTGCGCCAGGAATTTGGTGCCGAAGCCGTCCGGCGTGCCGATGCGAACCGCGCCGTTGGCCTGCAGCTTCGAGTCACCGATCGACTGCGCCGCCGAGGTCGCGAGTTGATCCATCTGCTCGGCCATCTCAAGCAGCCGTTCGCCGGCCTCGGTGAGAGACGACCCGCTGGTGCGGCGGTCGAACAGTTGGGAGCCCAGCGATGCTTCCAGCGCGGCAATCCGCCGGCTGAGCGTGGAATAATCGATTTTCAGGCGCTTGGCGGCGGCCGTCATGCTGCCGGAGCGCGTAATCGCCAGAAACGATCGGACGAGATTCCAGTCAAACTGGTCGGTCATCGCAGTTGCTTTCGATATTCCCCGGCAAAGCCCCTTCCGGTCCGCCTTGCGTAGTCCATCCGGTGGCGCTGGCCAAGGTTCATATGGTGCGGCGGGCAGGGCGCCGGCCCGTATTGACAGGCCTGCCTCCGCTCGCCTCTACTCCCGCCGGATCAAAATCCGCGCCAGGCGGCTGAAAAAGAAACGGGAGAGACACGATGAAGAGCTTCAAGGTCACCGAATTCAATGCTCCATTGACCGAAGTGGACATCGCAACCCCAAAACCGGAGGGCACGCAGGTCCTGCTGAAGGTCAAGGCCGCCGGAGTCTGCCATAGCGACCTGCACATCTGGGAGGGCGGTTACGATCTCGGCCATGGCCGCA